>JBHLNC010000197.1:0-4493 GCA_048937435.1 Promethearchaeota archaeon
ACCCCAAATACTTGCACCCCAACACAGAGCCCCTAAGACTCCTATTACTATAGTCATTATGATTACTTCAGCAGACTGAGGTAGCGTAATTGGAAGAGAAATGCCTAACGCTCCAGCGATGAGAAAGATCACAACAATTATGCAAAAACCACAACCCTCAATGGCTGATGGATCAAATCCGTTATCACTTTTCGGTATTGGATCAGGCACACCGGCTTCAGCAGCTTGCCTTCTGATTCCTTTTGCCTGACGCCAGAATATGACACCAGTGATTAGCCCTAGAGCTACTATCAGAACTAAACCGGTTACAAAGAAAACAGCTAACCAGAATAATGGATTTCGAAAATCTGGTTGAGCTAACATCATCAAGTTCAAATCATTACCTAATTTATTGAAAGCCACTTCGATAACTTCTTGTGAAGGCATTTTTCTCACCACTTTAAATCATATTTTTTCACGAAGTATTGACTGGCCACGTTGTATGCTTCGAAACCGTCCTAAACGCCCATGGGTATTGGTTTGTTTCTTGTATATAATCCTTATCGGATTGATTACTACAAATCTGCAGTTTTTGAAACAGTAGAAGGATTTCTCGATCTTTGTTGCACTGCTAGATCTTCCAAGTGGTGAATAATAGGAAGGTTAACTAGATTCGATGGCTACGCCACAATTTCCACAGAACATTTCTTCCCCACCAAGTTTTGCTCCACAAGCCGGGCATTCAGTTGGACGGACTTCTTTTACCTTCCCTGATAGGGGAACAGTTTCGGGTGGGAGTTCCACTTTTTCTTTAGAGCTTCTACAAATGCTAGTCCATAAGCACACTGGGATTGAGAAGAAAGCAGCGATGATTACTAGAAAGAATCCTCCTATTAGTATCAGTACAAGGCCACCGTCTGTTGACAAGTTGTAGGTTGTTAACATTGATTGGACAACGGGGTAAAGAATTGGGGTCCAAAAAACCACGATTGTGTAAATAGCTTCGATCAGAAATACAATAAAAAAGATAGTTGCTGCGACTTTCAGTTTGAGGGCAAGACTGGGATTATCTCCCTTGTCTGAAACTGAAAAATGAGCAAAAAAGGTCGCAAGGAGAGATCCGAAGGTAATTATGCCCAAAACTACTCCAAGGATTTGACCCAACAATACAAGTTGCCAAATAATAAACCCAATAATCGCACACCCAATAATAACTCCAATGGCTATGTAGACACAGCCTTCACACTCAAATCCAGAAAAACTAATGCCCTTCTTCTTTTCTGATTCCGTCATGAATTACACCTCTTTCCTGAACTTGATTAGGAATAATTTATGAAACCATAAACTCCACACTTACTTCTGATGGTCTCTAACCCTTTCTTGAATTAATAAATATTGATTAAGAGATTTACATCGAGTTAGTAAAATTTCAATGTTACTCGTATTGTAAAAAGAAGAGAAGGGAGGGAAGATTGTTTGGTTCTTCCCTTGAAAGATTTGGTTAGACTCGTTCTTTGATGAGCTTTTCGACGACGGACGGATCGGCCAGTGTTGTCGTGTCACCGAGATCTTTGGTTTCACCTGCAGCGATTTTCTTGAGGATTCGTCGCATGATTTTGCCGCTTCGTGTTTTGGGTAAGGCATCCGCGAATTGGATTTTGTCTGGCGTTGCGATAGGTCCGATTTCGGTTCGGACGTGGTTGCGGAGTTCTAGGCGGAGCTCATCCGTTTTTTCGAAACCCATTTTCAGGGTGACGAAGCAGTAGAGGGCTTGGCCCTTGATGTCGTGGGGGAAGCCAACGACGGCAGCCTCAGCGACTGATTGATGTGAAACTAGTGCGGACTCGATTTCTGCTGTGCCCATTCGGTGGCCCGAGACATTGACGACGTCGTCGATGCGTCCGACTACCCAGAAGTATCCGTCTTCGTCTTTTCGAGCTCCGTCTCCTGTCATGTAGAAGGGTGGGAAGGTTTTGAAGTAGGTGTCGACAAAGCGTTGATGGTCACCGTAGACGGTTCGCATTAAGCCCGGCCAGGGTTTCTTGATAACTAGGTAGCCGCCTTCGTTTACTCCGACTTCTTGTCCCGATTCATCTACAATCATGGGCTCAATGCCAGGAAAGGGAAGAGTAGTTGAGCCAGGTTTAAGTGCTACAGCACCAGGAATCGGAGTGAGAACTACACCACCGGTTTCTGTTTGCCAATAAGTATCAACGATAGGCGCCTTCCCTTTGCCTACGACTTGATGATACCAGAGCCAGGCTTCTGGATTGATGGGTTCACCGACTGAACCGAGAAGTTTGAGGCTGCTGAGGTCGTGTTTGGTGACCCATTCGTCTCCGTGGCGCATGATGGCTCGGATGGCAGTGGGGGCGGTGTAAAATTGGTTAATCTTGTATTTTTCAACGATTGCCCAGAAGCGGTCGGGTTCAGGATAGGTCGGAATACCTTCGAACATTACGCTGGTAGCACCTGCAGCAAGTGGACCGTAAATAATGTAGCTGTGACCCGTAATCCAGCCAATGTCAGCGGTGCACCAGTAGATATCTTGGGGGTGGTAGTCAAAGATGTACTTGAAGGTGGTCATGGTGTATGTGAGGTAACCCCCGGTGGTGTGCAAGACGCCTTTGGGTTTACCTGTTGACCCAGAAGTGTAGAGGATGAAAAGAGGATCTTCAGCATCCATATGTTCAGGTGGGCATTCGCTTTGAACCTCAGGATCTTTCATGAGTTCGTGCCACCAGAGGTCCCGGTTCTTCTTCATTTCAACATCGATGCCAGTGCGGTTAACGACGATGCTGTATTTGACTTTAGGGCAATTTTTGAGGGCTTCATCCGCGTTGGTTTTTAATGGGATGGTTTTGCCACCCCGATAGCTGCCATCGCTGGTGATCAATCCTGTGGCATCACCATCAAGAATACGGTCTTTTAGACTGTCAGCACTGAATCCACCAAAAACGATGCTATGAACGATGCCCAAACGGGCGCACGCTAACATGGCTATAGCCAGTTCAGGGATCATCGGCATGTAGATAGCCAATCGGTCACCTTTCTTGTAACCGAGTTTTTTGAGGACGCTTGCGAATTTGCTGACTTCATCATGGAGTTGCTGGTATGTGAAGGTCTTATTTTGATTGGGATCGTCACCTTCCCAGATAATCGCAATTTTATCTTTATTTGCGCCCTTAACATGACGGTCCAGGCAATTGTAGCTGGCGTTGAGTTTACCGCCTTTGAACCAAGTGTGTCGGGCATCTGCGGGGTCCCAGGTATGCACGGGACCAGACCATTTTTCGAACCAGTCAAGTTGTTCAGCTTGTTTTGCCCAAAAAGCTTGTGGATCTTGGATAGATTCTTGATAGAGTTTGCCTAACTCTTCCATGCTTTTAATGTAGGCTTGTTTGCTGAAGTTCTTTGGGGGTGGGAAGACCCGTGATTCAGTTGATGTAATCTCAATCTTGCTCAATGCTTGTCACCGGTGAATGTATTCACAAACGTATTTTTTCAGGGGATTTAATTCTGATTCCTCTCAGAAACGGGAGTTCCCATTGTTATGAACGGGAACGGGTTTCGGTGCCGGAAGGCGCTATTTAAAATTTACCGTCACACAGGATACAAAATATTTAGAAGAAATATCGCACCCGAAACCAAGAAAATAAAAAACATCCCCGATAGTGTTAGGATGAAGATGAAAAAGGCAGATTACATTGCGATCGCACTGCTCGTTACCAGCCATTGTGTGGGTGCCTTGTTATGGGGCTTGTACTTCCACCCGTCATCAGTTCTCATTCTATATTTTACAACTGTCTTGGGAGTCTGGTACTGGGCTTGGAGAAACCCATGGTGGAAGAAGAAAAAGGAGAGAGACACCTAGGAAGGCGCATAAGCGCGTTTCTTCACCTATCACACCCAGTTTACCTAACGTCAACGTATTAGTTCGATTTCAAAAAAAGGATTCAAGATCTCCTGGTTTAGATAAAGAAACACCTCTTCAATTGAGACAGAAGTGCCCAATTCCTTGTTTAAAACTTTGGGAGATTTAGGTGTGATTCACTTAGCATTTCATGTTTATTTTTTAAAAACCCGAAACAGATATGTAGGGTCGTCGGGCACATGATTTTTAAGGCTATTTACTTCGGGGAAGATGAAAGACATAACCAGTTTGGCAAACAATCCTTGAATAACAAGGTGCTAAATGGTTGTATCGTAATGGTGCCAGAACATGTCCTCGCATGAACAAAATTCAGCGGAGAACGATGAACAAGAGGAGGAAAGCCGGTTTCGGCTATTTTTCGAGAACGCGCCCTTGTATTGCTACATGGTGTCACCTCAGGGTATAATATTAGACATCAATAAATCTGCGTTGAAAGCTTTGGGGTATAAGCGCGTCGAATTAATTGGTAAACACATTCGTACTGTGTATGCGCCGGAATGCGAACAAAGGGTCAAACAGCTGTTTCAAGAATGGAAAGAGAATGGGACACTTATCGATGAGGAACTTGTAATCCAATCAA
>JBHLNC010000006.1:0-19167 GCA_048937435.1 Promethearchaeota archaeon
GGTACTACCCGTCTAGTGAAGGATTATTCGAGAGCAGAAATCATCTGCATGAACTGTGGACTCGTTCTAACCGATCGCATTATTGATGAAGGTCCTGAGTGGCGGGCCTTTGATCAAGAACAACGTGATAAACGTGCTCGTGTCGGAGCTCCTCTTACCTTTACAATCCATGATAAAGGCCTTTCAACAATGATTGACTGGCGAAATCGTGATAGCTATGGAAAGGATCTAGCTCCCAAACGGCGGGCACAAATCTATCGACTACGAAAATGGCAACGACGAATCCGAGTATCTGATGCTACAGAACGCAACCTTGCTTATGCACTCTCAGAACTGGATCGAATGGCTTCAAGCCTAGGGCTTCCACGTAATGTTCGAGAAATTGCCGCGATGCTTTATCGCAGAGCTGTTGAACAACGGTTAATTAGAGGCCGTTCAATTGAGGGTGTCGCTGCTGCAGCTCTATATGCCGCTTGCCGCCAATCACGCATACCTCGAACTTTAGATGAAGTTGCCGAAGTTTCAAGAGTTGGTAAGAAAGAAATCGGGCGAAGCTATCGCTTCATTGCTCGAGAACTTCGTCTATCAATTCCACCAACATCTCCCATTGACTATGTTCCACGTTTCATTAGTGAACTGAAATTACTGGGTGAAGTTCAAGCGGAAGCCATTCAAATTTTGAAACAAGCTGCCAACAAAGGACTCACAAGTGGCCGTGGACCCACTGGTGTTGCTGCTGCTGCAATCTATGTGGCAAGTGTATTGGCGAATTCTCGAAGAACTCAGCGAGAGGTCGCTGCAGTTGCACGAGTCACTGAAGTTACAGTTCGCAATCGCTACAAAGAACTAGTAGAAAAACTTGATCTCGAAGTTCCACTCTAACAGGTAATTTATAGGGCGATTTATCGCCCTTCCTCCTCTCTTTTTCATTGCTGGTTGAAAGGCTTTTTATCCAGCGGAACCGCTTCCTAGAAGCTGTCATGGAATCTCATGCCATTGAGCTCGTTAAAGGAGCAGGGAAACAAGGCATACTTCTTGCTGAGCTAGCTCAGCAAATGAAAGAAACGGAGACTAAAGTGCTCGAAGTTATTGATTCATTAAGCAAAAATGGTCATATAAAAAAAGTCGAAGAGAAACATGACGGAGAATCCGTGATTCGCATAATCTGGCAGAATAAAGGCGAATCAGAATGGGACACGCTCCAAGGCTGTCCCTGCTTTATTTGTCCTGATATAAATCAATGTGGCGCAAGTCAACCCATTAATCCCTGGTTGTGTGGAAAATTAAACACATGGATTAAAGAACGTCTGGATTAAACGGGTGAGATAATCCTTCGAATTCTTTTGCTATTAGATACATTTCTGGACTTCGCTTCAACGAAGATTTTGGTTTGAAACTTTTCACAGATTTAAAATAGTCTTTAACTTGGGTGATGAATTCTTGAAATTCACTTGTTTGGAACACCTTCGTTACGAAATGCCCGCTTTTTTCCAAGAGTTGTACAGCAATTTGTAGGCTTAGTTTGGCTTGCCATAGCTGGCGTTCTCTATCTAAGGTCTTGTTTCCCGTTAATTTGGGTGAACAATCACTCAGAACAACCTGTGCAGGCAGCGTTAACTGTTCCATTATTTGTGTAACTAGGTCCGGTTCCTCAATGGAAATTTGAATAATACTAACTCCCTCAATGGGTCGTATGTAGCTGAGATCAACTCCGACAATCTTGTAATCGGTCTGGTTACATTTCTCTTTAACAACCTGAAGCCATGAACCAGGAGCGCTACAAAGGTCAACAATTCGGTTTGCCTTTCTGAGTATAGCATATTTCTGTTCAATTTCTAATAGTTTGAATGCCGCACGGGACCGGTATCCAGTTTTTCGGGCCTGTTTGCGAAAGGCTTCATTCTTCTTCCAAGTGCTCATTGAATTAGACCTCCTTAGTGAGTTTCAAGAGCAATTTGGTTAGGCGTTCTTCGGTAGCGGAAGTTCGAATTGCATGTGGAGAAAAATGTGTGCGGGAACAAAATTCGTTGTTCGCTCGTAGTTCATCTATGATAATACGAAAAGGTGGAACAGGTATGCTTAATCTATCAGCCAAATTATGGAGATTATAATACGTGGGTGGACCATCAACTTCGTCCCGAAGTCTTTCTAAAAGAGATGTTGTTCGTCTTTGAGTGCCAATTGTGTGATTATCTGCTTGCTGGATAACTTCCTCGATGAATCCTTTTTCAGCAAAGTTGTCTACCCAGAGGGGTCCAGCCTGCTGCATGGTCTCTTTTTGACAATACGGGCAAGGTGAATACGAAGGAGCTAAGCCATGCAAAACGGAACGGAAGCCACAAATCTGGCAATGACTAATGTATCCTAGCTGGGACACAGCGTTCCAGGTGTTGTCATCTCCTTCTAAAGCCTCGCAGTACAACCTCACGTAGTGGTCAATCGAAAATGAAAGTAGTGGTTTTAATCCCATATTCTGTGCTGCTGCTTCTCGTACAACACAACCTAATAATATCCGCAAAGCCAGCTCATGAGCATACTCAGTTTTTTGTGGTACCGCCGCATATCGTTTAATACAGGTCTCATGACGGATGCCCACTAATACAGGCATGTCAGTAGCGGTAAGACATAACAATCCGTGCGGTTTTAGTGCCCCTATTGCTGAAGCAAAAAATTCTCGAGGCGATCCAAAGGGATCAATATCAATCACGTCAAATCTTTGGTGAAATGACGAGTATTGTGTTAGTAATTGGTTGGCCTCACTATGATGAATTTCTATCTTTTCTGTTAGTTCATTCAGCGTCCGATTTTTTTCAATGAGTTCAATCGCACTAGGGTTTGCATCTCCTGCGACGACATTCTTAATTCCGCTTACCTCTTTTGCTATACGGATTGCACGAACACCGGTCCCAGCGAGGGGCGTGCATACTCGAACATCTGTTTTACCGTAGCGCTGAAGAAACGCTTCGAGAGCAATTATAGTAGTGTCACGGTTTAGCTCTGATTTGGGGTTATAAAACACGGGCATGTTTGTTGTTGGAACTTTTGATAGTGGTGGACGAAGAAAGGTAACTTCGCCTTCCCGATGTTCCTCGAACACATCAAGCTCCTCGACGGTTGCGGATTAACGCGATAAATTCCTTAGGATCTTCAATTGTTAACAATTCTTTGAGATAAACAACAGGAATTCCATTTATGGATTCCACACGGGAGCGATCAGATGTAATAATTGCAGGTTCTTCATCTAAAACATCCGCTAAATCTGCAAGGAAATTAAGTCGTTCCTCGTCAAACCGTTCAAGAGGGTGTTTTAGGTAGCTTAGTAATACCTGTTTATGAAGTGGGGTCAACATATCGAAGGGAGTATCACTAGTAAGGGTGGAATGAAAGCCAAGGCGCGACAATATTTCTAAGGCTTTCTTCGCAAGGTGTGTTTGTTTTCCATAGATTTCACTTGACGGGCTTGAAGTTTCTAGGACTAAATCACGTTTTAACAGGTTTATAGGTTCAATCAAACGCGCTTTGAGTAGTTTCTCAAGTCTCAATGCCACATCGATGGTGGGATTAATTGTACAGCGCTCGTATTCATAGACGGCTCTACGAGAAAGACCCAATTCGTCTGCAACATCACCACGAGAAAAATGAAGTGCTTCTCGAGCTTCCTTTAGCTTCTGCCCATTGACTATTGCGTATATGCCCCCCTTTTTCGCTATAATAAAAGGGAGAATTCCCTCTTCTAACAACCTTCGTAGAGTTTCAAGGGTTATGGCCGGAACTGATCCACGAATATGCACCACTCCATCTTGAAGATCACGTTTTCGTGATCTTTCTCCGATAATTAGTGGAGTACATTTTAGAATCGGGCAAATTCGACTTAATTCTTCAAGGGAGTGTGTTTCAACATTATCAATAGTCAAGCTGATTTTAATGGCAATTCGCGTTGCCCCTTCCTGAACAATGCCATCAAAGCAATATTCTTGCTCAAACGATGTTGTGTGCTCTCGAGCGGATGAGTGTAAGACATCCCTAACTTCATCCAAATATTGCTGCTTTGTCGGCATATTACGTGCCAAATCCTATTGTCATTGTTGTAGGAAGTTTCTGTCTTAAGAGAGCTACCTCGGGTGAATAAATAATTCGCGGAAGAGACAATTCACGCCACGTTTCAAAGGAACTATCAATTTTTCCTAGGACGAGTAGCACTATAAACTGCTCAAGTTTAGAACCACCAATAGTGTGCGCTCCAGGTCCTAAGGACGTTCTACGCAAAATCGTGAATGGAAGCATTATTTGATCATGGTATTTTGGTGGTATTAGTTCCGATAATGTTTTCAATTCTTCGTGTTTAACAGCGCTCCTTTGACCATCTCGAGTCGTAAATGCTGGTGAGGCCTCACTGAGAAGTTGAAAAAGGGATTTCTTCGTTTGAGGCATGTGTTCATTTAATTGTGTGATTTCTTTTTCTATGCCAGAGAGAAATCCTGAATATTTCTTCATTAGAGATTTTCACCATAAATAGCGCTGATGAATATGTGATCTGCTGTGAAGGGCTCCAATGTAATTCGATCCACAATTGTGAATCCTGACTGTGTGAGGGTTTTCTCTTCGCGTTGAAATATTCGTTTTGGTTTTGCCGCAACGTCAATGCTTCTGGCTTTGATGGCGACATAGGCCGTTCCGCCTGGACGAAGAAACCGTTTAGCGTTTTGAATTAGAATTTTCGCCTGGTTTGGCTGAGCAACGTCCTGGTAGAGAACATCTACTAACTCAGGGACAAAATTGTATGTTTCAGGATATCTGGCATCAGCTAAGAGTGGCACCATATTCTGACGCGTTGCACAAACTTGTACTAAATCGCGCATCACACGGGGAGCAAATTCAACGCAATAGATCATACCCTTTAAACCAAGCAGGTCAGAAACATGGCTAGCGGTTGTTCCTGAGGAGGCTCCCAAATACAATACGGTACCATCTGGCTCAAAACCATAGGCTTCTAACCCCCGAATAAGTGCAGCCGAAAGCTTACTTCGGTAGGGATCCCAAATTCTGAACTCTTCTTTTTTCTCTGTTATAACGCGTTCACCATAGACTGTTTTTCCTTTCGCTAGATTCATAGTCGCTGGCCGCTTCACTCCTTCTTCGATTTGTCCCCAAAAGAGTCCTGCCTTTCTTTCATCCTTCCAAATTACTGTCATTACTTCGAGTCCCTCCCTTTTCCTCGCGATTTTTTGGGCGAATGTTTTTTCGGTCGCTTCACAAACTTCTTTCTTCGTCGAGGTGGTCGTTTATACGGCTTTGTTGAAGGTGGTGTTTTTGGGGCTATCGGGTATTTGCGTTTCACCTCAGCAATACGTGTTTGCACACTTTGTTTGAGCTCATCCGCGATATACTCTCCTGAATACAAATCGATACGAGCGGCAATGGCGATTTTACCTGATAGTATTCTCGCGATTTTACCCCGCTGCCACCAAGGTGCTGAATGCACTGATGTATGCTGAAAAATGGCTCCATGCTTAGGTGGTCGTGCTCCAGTTTTCAAAGCTCGAAATAAAGCCTGCTCTGCACCCAACACCTGAATAGTACTGGCTGGAAAACGTGCAAGTTTTTCCAAACTGCCAGCTAGCCCAATTAGCCTAGCGCCTATCACTGGGCCAATTAATCCACGGAGGTTTGGTGCGGTCTCACGCATTAACTCATCTAAATATTGTTCGAGTTTTTCTCGAAATCCTTGAAGATCAAGTAATTGATGAGCTAGCGCTTGTATCATCTCCAAATCTGGTTTAGAAATGTCTGCACCCATTGATTGGTTTAAGGCTTCCAATTCTACGGGTGTCTCAGAGAGGAGTTGTGCAAGCTCCGAATTATCAGATATCGTTTGCCTATGACCCCCCTCTACAATTATCTTTACTAGAGTTTGTACATCTTCAATTGCATGCGCTGCTTCAGGAAAATGCAATCCATACCATTCCCTTAGTCGTGAACCCATCAGGTTTTGAACCTTCTCGACATCATCCAGTGAACTCATTGCCTGGATTATTAGCTGATCACTTTGTTCTGAGGCCTCCCGAATTGCCTCACGTGAGAGCCCCATTACTACATCGTGCATTAATCCTCTGATATCTGTTGATAACTTTGGAGAAAGAAATTCTTGGCGTATTTTTCGCCATTGTCTTACATCCTCATATGGCAGTACTTTCACTTCATAGAGGCTTGATAACTCATCAGCAAATACCTGAGATTCAACAAAAAAGCGTTCAACACCCTTCTTCCCCAACTTGGTGAAGAAATCCGAAACGCCAGAATCCTTGGCGCCTTGGCGAATACGGGTCAAACTTTCAACAATCTGTCCCACGGTGTCACCCAAAGTGTTCTCCAATATCAGAGAGAATTGCTCATCAATGCAATACAAACTTGAGACACCAAAGATGAGAAAGCCATCCATCAAATCAACACCTACACGAATTTTGCCTATCAGACCAAGAGGTTTGGAAGCTGTTTAGATGTTTCTACATAAATGGACAGATAAGGTATTTTCGCATCTATTGCTTTCCAAAGACGTTCTTCAATAATGAATTGACATACTTTCACTTCTCCAAGGACGGGTGTCACCTATTAAAATTCCCAACTAGATAATAGTAATGGATGTCGCTGCCGGTTGGGTGGAGACCTAAAACGCCTGTCTGGAGGCGGGAGGTTACAGACCCCTGTGAGTCAGTGCTGGTCGATGAAGCAGGAACCGAACACCATTTCAGGGACCTGGAAGGGTAAGTTTCGGACAACAGTGTAAAAAGATTCCTAATACCAAATCCCTTAAACGAACACTTTCCCTCTTCGGGCAAACGGAAATCCTTAAAGCCTCCAATGTAAACACCGAGGCAGTGAAAGAAAAATGCCAGGTTCACACGGCAGTCTAACTAAAGCAGGTAAAGTGCGAAGCCAAACACCTAAGGTTGAAGGCAAAGTTCGAGTTACTCCGATTCCTCGGCTCCGCAATCGTCGTAATTATGCTAAGCGTATCCTAAAGGGAACTCCTGCTGGACAGCCTAAAGCTGTTCGACGGTAGGATTTCTCGTTTAGTTTCATCTGCCAACATTTTTCATGTACAATGTAAATAGTTCGTTTAGGTGGATATTAGGTTGCAGCGTGTGGTAGAAGCAATTCTTCAAGCTGCATTAGACGGAAAAATTCAGAATAAACAAGATCTTCAACGGCTAAAACGAAAATTGTGCAGACAATACAAGCTTTCCCGGTTTCCTTCTGATGTTGAGATACTTGCCTATGCTACTGACGAAGAGAAGCAAAAGGTTGGTATACTACTTCAAAAAAAGCCCACTCGCACACTATCTGGTGTCGTAATTGTGGCTGTTATGGCCGAGCCAATGGAATGTCCAGGTCATTGTATTTACTGCCCTACCAATATCCCAACGGCACCAAAGGCATATGTTGGTGATGAACCTGCCACGCTACGTGCTCGACAAAACCAGTATGATCCGTTTTTACAGGTTTCAAGTCGGTTAGAGCAACTTCAAGCAATGGGACATAGTACGGATAAAGTTGAGCTTATTGTGATGGGTGGCACGTTTCTTTCGGCATCAGATGAATATCAACAAGAATTTGTTAAACGATGTCTTGATGCCATGACTGGGATTAATGCGAGTGATTTACCTGAGGCAATTCGTCTTGCAGAGACCAGCGATGTCAGACCTGTTGGGATAACGATAGAAACACGACCTGATTATTGTCAACCCAAGCATGTTGACACCATGCTGGGTTTGGGGGCAACACGAGTCGAGTTAGGTGTCCAAACAGTGTACGATGACATTTACGATAAAGTATGTCGTGGTCACAAAGTATCTGATGTAATCTCTGCAACGCAAATCGCCAAAGATGCTGGGCTGAAAGTGTGCTACCATATAATGCCGGGATTACCAGGATCTACACCAGAACGCGATCAGCAAGCATTTCGAGATTTATTTTCACGCGAAGATTTCAAACCAGATATGTTGAAAATTTACCCTTGTCTGGTGCTTCGTGGCAGTGAATTATTTGATATGTGGCGAAAGGGCGAATATGTTCCCTATACCACTGAGGAAGTCATTGATCTTCTTGTGGAGGTCATACCTTCTTTTCCTCGGTGGGTCCGTATACAAAGGATGCAACGGGATATTCCTAAACGGCTTATAGTGGCAGGTCCTGATGCTGGAAATCTGACTCAGTTGGTCTTTCAACGGGCTGAGACCAAAGGGTACAAGATACAAACAATTCGATATCGAGAAGTTGGATACCAACAAAGATCAATGGAGCTTCTTGATTATGACCTGCCTGACATTACGCAGTTAAAACTTCAGGTGGATAAATATCCCGCCTCTGGTGGAACGGAACTTTTCATCGCCTATCAAAATCCTGAATTTGATTCGCTTGTGGGTTATCTTCGACTCCGAATACCTAATGACGCGGCTCATCGTCTTGAGATTAGATTTCATGACGCAGCACTTCTCCGTGAACTTCACGTGTATGGTCGATCATTAGATATTGGAAAAACTGGGGAAGATGCTTGGCAGCACCGCGGGGTAGGAACACGCCTTCTCGAAGTTGCAGAAGAAATTACGAAAGAAAATGGACGAAAACAAATTGTCTGTACTAGTGGAATTGGTGCACGACAGTATTATCAACGGTATGGGTATCACCATGATGGACCCTACATGACGAAACGCCTTTGATAGCCCCTAACAGGAAACTTTTAGCTGACCATTTGAAATGTTTCATAAGGGCGAACTAGGTTGTGCGGAATTATTGGTGCTATTCATATGAAGGGGAATGTCGCCTCCCTTCTGCGCCAATCACTGAAAAGGTTGGAGTACCGCGGGTATGATTCCAGCGGTATTGCCACAGCCGCCAATGGAGTACTTCACATAAAGAAGGATAAAGGCAAAATCGATGACATCCACCAGCGTCTAAATTTTGATACACTACCCGGAAATATCGGAATCGGTCATACGCGGTGGGCAACCCATGGACCTCCTTCTAAGGCAAATGCTCATCCTCACACCGACTGCTTAAACCACCTTGCAGTTGTCCATAATGGAATCATCGAAAACTACCAAGAACTCCGCGAAAATCTAGTAGAAAATGGACATCAAATTCGGTCAGAAACAGACACCGAAGTAATTCCCCACCTCATTGAGCATGCACTTCATCAAACTTCACGCCTCGATCACGCCGTTGCACAAGTACTACCTCAATTAGAGGGAAGCTATGCAATTGTTGTGATGGAAGCTCACCGCAACGAACTGGTAGCAGCACGGCAAGAAAGTCCCTTAATCATTGGACTCGGTAACCAGGGAGTCTACTGCGCCTCCGATGTTCCTGCCTTTTTACCCATGACACGAAAAACAATCGTGTTGGAAGATGATGAGCTAGTGCTACTCACAGCCCAAGGAGCTCTTCTAAGTCGCTTTAATCAATCCGGTGATATGTCACAACTTCCTCTACGATTACCGACAGTTGTTCAGTGGACCGTTGATATGGCTCAGAAGGGTGGCTATCCACACTTTATGTTAAAAGAAATTCATGAACAACCTAAAGCCCTTCAGGATACATTACGAATTCGAAAACAAGATTTGATGGATTTCGCAGAAATCCTAAACAACCATAGACACATCATCACTTTCGCTGCTGGCACAGCCTTTCATGCTACACTGGCAGCGAAGTACATGTTTTCACATAACGCTAATCGCCTCATACACAATATCATTGCTTCAGAAGGTCCTGATACCATTGCAGCCAGTTCAGGAGAAGATTCAGTTGTCTTAGCGGTTTCTCAATCCGGGGAAACCATTGATACCATCCACGCAGTTAAACATCTGAAAAAGCAAGGTTGTACGGTCGTTGCAATTACTAACACCGTAGGTAGCTCAGTTACGCGACTAGCAGATCGGGTTCTCTATACACAGGCTGGTCCTGAAATTGGGGTAGCCGCAACAAAAACTTTTGCAACACAACTCGCATCCCTAGCATCGCTTTCTGCATATTTAGGAACAATGACCGGTGCCCTGAAGAAAAAAGAGCAACAAGAACAACTTGAAGCGTTGAATCAATTTCCCAGTATCATACAATCTGTCATTCGAAATCAAGAAAGTATGATCAAAGTAGCCGCCCAAGAATACGTGACCAAATCAGACTTTTTCTTTCTTGGGAGAGGTATAAGTACAGCAACAGCAATGGAAGGTGCCTTGAAAATCAAAGAAATTGCTTATGTCCATGCTGAAGGCTATCCCGCTGGCGAATCGAAGCATGGTGCAATTGCTCTAGTAGAACCAGGCTTCCCCGTAATTTTCGTGGCACCTAATGACTCCACCCGTAGACATCTTGAAGGAAACGTGATGGAGATGAAGGCTCGAGGCGCCCGAATCGTTACTGTATGTTCAGCACAAGATAAAGCGTTAATCAACTTAAGCGATCAAGTCATACCCCTTCCTCCTCTGCCATCTCTTTCTTTTTCACCAATTTGTTATGTTGTACCCCTACAACTCTTGGCATATTATGCAGCCATACTCCGGGGTCATAACCCTGATCAACCTCGAAACCTAGCAAAAGCTGTCACTGTCCTTTAATACAAAGAGTTATAGCAGTTCGTTGGGTAATTCCCGCCAAGGACCCAAAAACAGGTGTAAATATTCATGGCACGATGCCCAGAGTGTGCCGGAACAATGAAATTTGATTCCCGCACAAGCCGTCAAGTTTGTCAACGGTGTGGCCTCGCTGTCTCTCGCGCCGAGTTAGATCGCCTATGGGATGAGCAGAGATCATCCTATCGCCACGAGGACGAAGAACGAGAAAAATCCCAACGCCGTCGTGACTACCTTGACTGGTGGCTAGGAAAGAAAGAGAAGGACAAACGCAAGAAGTAACCTATCCTCAATATAGGATAATCCTAGTTACTTTTACGTCAGTGTGGAAAATCCTTTTATGGGCAGCAACTTCTGTTCGTGCAGTGAAGCGGCTAGCCTTCTCAAATTGACTAATTCGAGGGTGCACATGTGGGCGAGAACATCATCGAAAAGGCGTTATTAGGTGCATCTGTCTTCAAGAATGAGGAAACCTTACATCCAGCGTTCATCCCGCCTGAACTACCCAATCGTGAAGATCAGCTTGTTCGCCTAAGTCACGATTTTAAACCATTACTCAATAAGGACGGAGCCTATGCCGTAAACGTCGCAGTCGTCGGAAAACCTGGAACAGGAAAAACCGTTTCAATTCGATATTTCGGACGGGGACTAGAAAAAGCGGCATCCAAGCGCGATATCAAAGTCAGGTTCGAATACTATGACTGTTTCATGTTTCGAACGAAAAGTGCAATTTTACGAGATTTACTCACAGAACGGTTCAAAGTAACAAGCCGCGGTTTTTCTGACGAAGAAATAACAACAATGATTAATCGAAGATTAATCCGAGAAAACATTCGCTTAGTGTTATGTCTCGATGAAGCTTACCTCCTTGGCCAAGACCTCCTGAGCCTTATCCATGCGAGCGAAGTGGCCAAACATGGACAAGCTCACATCTCCACTTTAATTGCTTGTCGTGTGGTTGATTGGCAAAATACTCTCAGCTTTCCCCTATCAGGACGCCTTCATGATAGGATTGATATGCCCGCCTATAGTGAAGTTGAGTTGCAAAAGATTTTCAAATTTAGGTCAGATTTAGCTTTTCACAAAAACGTTGTACCTGATGATATAATCAGAATGGTTTCCAATATCGCCGCGTCCACAGAAAATGCTCGCCACGGCATTGAAATGTTGTACTGGGCAGGCAAAGCTGCGGATCGCTATAGCATTCGCCCCATCACTCCTGACCTAATACGACGAGCCAAACAAGAAGTCTATTCGGAATTACGATCCGATGTGCTGTACGGGCTTCGAGACCAAGAAATACTGGTACTTGCAGCAGTTTCACGGCAACTTAAATTAGAGAAAGCTAGCTCTACTACCATTGCTAGGGTCTATGATGGCTATCAACTAATTTGCGAAGAATATGGTGCTCAAAAACAAGCATTGCCAACCTTTAGGAAGACCATGGACGCACTGGTCGACCTTGGCATTATTGGAAAAGTAGTGGAAAGCATTGGGGAAGGACAACGCGGTCGTCGAGCACGATTAACTCTCATGGACATTCCAGTCGAAGTATTCGATGAACGAGTCGGCGAAATTCTTCAACGACGGCAAGTAGCAGATAATGGTCCTTATTAAAAAATGGAAAAATTAGTGAGATAAAAATGGCAACTCCTGGTATGAATGATACAATTAGTTTCCAATACGAAAACACAATGGTAACCATTACTGCATTAAAACCTCTTGATGAGTTTAAGACACAAGACGCCACTTATGGACCAGTCGAAAAAGGGCGAGAAATATTAGTGCCACGCTGGGTTGCTAATGTGCTCATTTCTTCCAACCTAGCTCAACTGAAAGATCCTAGCGTTAAAGTTGCTGATTTACAAAAGGCGTTATGGCAAGAAACAGGAGAACCAGTTCTCCAAGCATTGGACCATGACTTTTACTACCAAGTTCGTAATAGTATCGGACACCTTGCATATCAAAATAAAACGTCACCAAATGATGTTCGATTAGCCGCTCAGACAAAAATGGAACAATTACTACGCGACCTGTTAGACAGCAGACTTTTAAAAATAATGAAATTATCCCTACGCGAGGAGCGTTTACGCGAAACAAAAAAGAAAATGACTGAAGAAGAACGCTGGCTCTTCGACCGATTAGTAAATTTACTACGAAAATGGCAAACAGAAGTATTGGAGATTGAGACGGGTGACTGAAGAAATTGATTTTATTGCACGGTTCGAAGAGTTCCTCAAGTCATATAAAACCGAAGAAGGCGACACACCCTACTATGATGCCATAGGACGCTTGAGCCTTGAAAACCTCATTTCAGTGTCCATTGATTTCAACCATTTACTTACTTTTGATCCAAATCTTGCCGAGGCCACAAAAGAGGATCCCAAAAGAGCTATTGAAGCTGCATCTGCTGCGATTCGGCGCATTCTACGAATTGTTGATCCTGATTATTCGGACACCGTTGAGAACCTGCATGCACGATTTAAGGAAGTACCTGATCGGGTCTCTGTTAGATTTATTCGATCAGAGCACATCGGGCAACTCATCATGGTGGACGCTTTGGTGACGCGGGTTAGCGATGTTAAGCCACTTCTTGTTGAGGGGGTATTCCAATGTCGACAATGTCAAGAAATCATCTATGTACCTCAAGGCAACCAATTCATAGCTCCTTCTTTATGTACCAATGATGCTTGTCGAAGTAAAGGTCCTTTTGATCTCATTCCTGAACGATCGAAATTTGTTGATTGGCAAAAAATCCGGCTCCAAGAAAAACCCGAAGAACTCCCCCCCGGCGCGCTCCCCCGAGCCCTCGACTGTATCCTCCAAGACGATTTAGTCGATATCGCCCGCCCAGGCGATCCTTGCCGCGTCGTCGGCATCTTACGATCCACCCAAGACACCACCGCTCGCACACGACGCAAAGCTCCCACTTTCAGCGTCTTCCTTGCCACCAACTACGTCGCAGTCTCTGAACGCGAAGCTGATCGCGTCGAAATCACCCCCAAAGAAGAAGAACAAATCCAAGAACTCGCCCAAGACCCCCTCATCCACCGCAAACTCGTCAACTCCATCGCGCCCTCCATATACGGGCTCACAGACATCAAAGAAGCCGTCTGCCTACTCCTCTTCGGTGGCGTCAGCAAAGTCCTCCCCGACGGCGTCAAAATCCGCGGCGACTCCAACATCCTCCTCGTCGGCGACCCCGGAACTGGAAAGAGCCAAATTTTGAAGTTTGTCGCACAAATCGCTCCACGCGGACTCTATACCTCAGGAAAAGGCAGTACAGCTGCAGGTCTCACTGCTGCTGTCTTACGCGATCCTGACACCGAAGGCTTCGCCCTCGAAGCTGGAGCCCTTGTCCTCGCCGATCGGGGAACCGCAGCGATCGACGAGTTCGACAAGATGCGACCACAAGACAGAACCGCAATCCACGAAGCGATGGAACAGCACTCGTTTCATCCGTCATTCGAAGTTATGTTTTCGTCTGGAGAAAAACAGGATATTGGATCTTATGTTGATTACCTTTTTGAAGAAATGGTTGAGAATAAAATTCAAGGGGTTCAATGTGACATTCTTCCGCTTCCTGAATCAGATTTTGGTATTATCACAACTGATTTCAATAGTATATTCCAAACCAGAATCAATAGAGTGAGTCGTCACCGTGCACCCAATTATTTTATTAAATTACGCTTTTCTAATGGCAGAGACATTTTAGTTACGCCCGAGCATCCAATATTTATCTTTACTGATAACAAAATAAAAGAAATACCAGCTGAAGAAATCCAAGAAGGTTCATTCGTACCTGGTATCAAAAAATTAAACATCTCTAATAAGGATATTACGCTAGAAACCAATATCAACAAGGGAAGAAAAAAGGTAAGCCTACCATCCAAGCTTACTGTTTCCCTTGCACGATTTTTAGGTTATTATCTTTCAGAGGGATATTGCTCAAAAGGATCAACTTACGAAGTTGGATTATCAAATATTGACACAAAAGTAGTTCAGTCGATGAAACAGGTAATTCTAGATTGTTTTGGGATTAAACCTCTCGATTATGTTGGTAAGAATAGGACATTACGAATAGTCTCAAAATCCCTTTACAATTATTTATTTGATAATTTTCCGAAGTTAATGAGAAAATCTCTGGAGAAACGTATCCCATACCAAATATTCAATTCTAGTTATGAAATAAAAGTTGCTTTCTTGAACGCTGCGTTCGAGGGCGATGGTGGCATCGAGTCAGAAGCAATAGCATACTCTACATCATCGAAAGGTCTAGCAGAAGACTATCAAGATCTATTATTAAGTCTCGGAATACACACTAGGATTTTTTCGGAGGAGTATCAGACACGAAAAAGCAAGAGGACACGAACAAGGTATAAGGTTTACATACGAGGTTATAATTTGCCCTTCTTTGCAAAGCTGATTATTCCCAAATTGTGTAAACAGCATGCTCATCTCAAATGGCTAATTGAACGAAGTGCGAATTTTGATAGAAATTATGACATTCTACCAACAGACGTTAGAAAAATGCTAATAGATTGTCTAAGAAGTGTTGGGGCTTCATATAAAACAAAATTCCTACAATTCTTACAAAAGGACTATGCAATCACAAGAAAACTGGTTGATAAGTTCAGTAAAGTTATTCAAAACCGCCTTAAGATTTTAGAAACGGAAGTAAAAAGTTCAAATAATTTTCAATTGTTCGCTCAGCCAAGGTTGATAGAAGAAGAAGAAACGGTCGCTTCTAATATAGAGAATTTCATTATTAACCATGAGGAGTTAGATCGGGTAAAGAAAATTCTTAGTATTATTGATCATTTGAAAACTTTCAATTGGCTGCGAATAAACAAGATTGAAAAAATCAGAAATAGTGGTAAATTCATAACGGATTGGGTTTATGATGTAACAGTCGAACCCACCCACTGCTTCGTTAGTCACGGTTTAATTTTGCATAATACGGTTTCAATAGCTAAGGCGGGGATTGTGGCGACGCTGAATGCGCGGACGGCGATTTTAGCAGCTGCGAATCCTAATTTGGGGCGGTATGTGCCGGAGCGGTCGTTTGCGGAGAATGTGAATTTGCCTGCGACGTTGTTATCGCGTTTTGATCTGATTTTTACGTTGACAGATTTGCCGGAAACGGAGCGGGATGAACGGACGGCGGATCATATTATTCAGCTGCATCAGCACAAGGGGGTAGCGAAGGATCCGCCAATTTCGGCGGATTTGTTGCGGAAGTACATTGCTTATGCTCGTAGGAGTATAACTCCGACACTTACAGATGAGGCTCTCAATGTGGTGAAGGACTTCTATCTGGGTATGCGGAAATCTGGTGAGCGTGAGAATGCGCCGGTTCCTATCACGGCGCGTCAATTAGAGTCACTGATTCGCTTAGCAGAGGCTCATGCGAAGATGGCATTACGGGAAAAAGTCCTGGCAGAGGATGCGCAAGCCGCTGTTAGAATTGTCCAAGTTACGCTCCAGCAAGTCGGGTTTGATCAAGAAACTGGGCAATATGATATAGACAATATCATGATAGGACGAGCCAAATCCCAGCGCGACAGGCTCCAAGCTATCCTCGTAATGATACGAGAACTTGAAAAAGAGACTCCCGGTGGAGTTCCATTAGACAAATTAGAGGAACGCGCTCAACTTGATGGCATCTCAGCAGATTTTGTCAGGCAGGCTGTCATTCAACTAAGAGATAAGGATGGTTTAATTTTCGAACCGCGACCTGGAAAACTCAAGTACATCAAGGGTGCCTAGCCAATAGGTGGGAACGTGCGATAAAACGTATTGCCAATTTGCCTTTAGAAAAGCGAGTTAAGGATTATTTCTTGGAACAGGGCATTACGAAACTTTATCCTCCCCAAGAAAAAGCGATAAAAACGGGAATACTTGACGGTAAAAATGTGGTCTTGGCAATTCCAACGGCATCGGGAAAGACCCTCATTGCTGAAATATGTATGTTAAAATCAATTCTGGAACAAGAAGGCAAGGCACTTTATCTTTGTCCCCTCCGAGCACTAGCCTCAGAGAAATTCGAAGAATTCCGTTCTTATTCGAAGCTTGGTGTGAATGTTGGAATCACAACTGGGGACTATGATACAGCCGAAGAAAAGTATGGAACATATGACATTCTGGTTTGTACTAACGAACGTGCTGATTCTCTGCTACGTCACAGGGCGAAATGGATGTCAAAAATTGCCATCGTTATAGCTGATGAAGTCCACCTCATCAACGATCCTGGACGTGGACCCACACTCGAAGTGGTTCTTGCCCGATTACGTCAAATCGCACCAAATGCCCAAATTCTTGCACTAAGTGCAACAGTCGATAATGCCAAAGAACTTGCTGAATGGCTTGGAGGGACGGCTGTCATTAGTGACTGGCGACCCGTAGCTCTTCGAGAAGGAGTTTATCATGAGGGTAAAGTGTTCTTTGGTGACGGGGAAGAGGATAGCTATGCTCCTGCCACCTCTTTTCCAATAGGAGATATCACCCGTAGTGTAATTCGAAAAAAGGGGCAGCTCCTGGCTTTTCTCAACACGCGACGCTCGGCGGTTCGAACCGCTCAAAAACTAGGTTCCATTGTCGCCCCCCGGCTCAAAAAGAGTGAACAAAAACAGTTGGGGGATATTGCAGAGAACTTGCTTCAACTTGGCGAAGTTACACAAGTAACAGATACTCTCGCCCGTTTGATTAGAGCCGGCGTTGCCTTTCATCATGCCGGTCTACGATATTCTGAACGCAAACTAATCGAAGAAGCGTTCAAAAACACTCTCATCAAAGCCATCTGTGCCACACCAACTCTTGCGGCCGGGGTAAACCTCCCTGCAAGGGTCGTTGTCATACAGGAATATCGCCGTTTTGATAGGATAGAAGGTTATCAGCCTATTCCGGTACTTGAATACAAGCAAATGGCTGGGCGTGCGGGTCGACCAAAATATGATACTACGGGAACAGCAGTCCTCATCTCGCGTAATGAGAGCGAACGAGATTTCCTGTTGGACTACTACATTCTTGGTTCACCTGAAAGTATAATCTCGAAACTTGCGAGCGAATCGGCTTTGCGGAGCCATGTGCTCTCAACAATCGCCATGAACTACGCTTCTGACAAGGAGGGTATCATGAACTTCATTCGGCAAACTTTCTTTGGTCACCAACGAGATCCGGATGAAGTCGAATATATGATTGATTTGATTGTGAAATTCCTCAAAGATGAAGATCTCTTAGTACAATCAGGCTCGCGATTACGTGCCACAAAATTTGGTCGACGCACATCCCAACTTTATATTGACCCCAAGTCTGCTGTCATAATACGCGATGGTCTTATGAAAGCTGCCAAACATATAGACCAAACAACAGATGTCTCCTTCCTCCATCTAATTAGCCATACACCAGATATGGCAAACCTATACCTTCGACGCGGAGAAGACGAACGATTTCATGACTATGTAATCGAACATATTGATGAGTTCTTAGTGACTGTTCCAAACCCACAATATCACCGAGATCGCTATGAGTTCTTTCTAGCCGAAGTTAAAACAGCCCTTCTCGCAAAAGCCTGGGTTGAAGAACTCCCTGAAGACCAGCTCATTAACCAATTCAAGATAGGGTCAGGTGATCTCCTCCGACTGGTAGACACACAAGCTTGGCTTCTCTATGCCTGTAAAGAGATTGCTCCACTTTTCGACTGTCAAAAAGTTGTTCCAGAATTAGAAGAATTAGAACTTCGAGTCAGATATGGTGTAAAACGAGAACTAGCAGAACTGGTTGAACTCCAAGGAATTGGGCGTGTACGTGCTCGATTTCTCTTTCGTGCTGGGTTCGTGTCGAAAAACCACATTCGAGATGCGCCCATTGCACAACTTGCGACTGTTCCTACAATTGGTCCCCAAATTGCTCAATCAATTAAACAACAATGTGGTGGAGTTATCAACCCCGAAGAAGAACAAGCGTTAAAGGCAACACGGCGTCAAACTACCCGGCAAACACAACTGACACTTGACTAGCACTCTTCAAACATTGGGGTTTCAGTCATGCCTACTGGACTATTCTACCATCCTGACTGCTTAAAACATGACATGGGGTTCGGGCACCCCGAACGACCTGAGCGACTCACCGCAGTTATGAACTATCTAAATGAACGCAAAGCCTTCGATAATTTGAAGATCACACTGGAAACACCATCCGCAATAACAATTCCCGAATTAGAAAGAGTACATCCTAAAGAGTACATTGATCTAGTTCACACTGCTTCGGATCGAGAAAGTCGATTTGATTCCGATACACGTGCATCAAAGGGGTCATGGAACGCCGCACTTCTAGCGGCGGGTTCTGGAATTAAAGCCTGGCAAGAAATCCAAGCAAAAAATCTTGACAACGCTTTTGCCCTAGTCCGTCCACCTGGGCATCATGCCAATGCGGAGATGGCCCGCGGGTTTTGCCTTTTCAATAACATCTCGGTGCTTGCCCGGCATATCACTGAAACCATTCCTGACAGCAAGGTTCTAATCCTTGACATTGATGCCCATCA
>JBHLNC010000198.1:0-3927 GCA_048937435.1 Promethearchaeota archaeon
CTCCTCATCCACGACTACACCGCCAACCCCAACGGCATCCTCACCAACGTCAACCTCATCGTCAGCACCGTCGGCAACAACCCCGCCATGGACCTAGGAGTAGAAACCATGGCAAAACGTTTAATAAAAAATGGAAAGATTAACCAATCAATTGAAAATTCAATCGAAATGCTAGTGAGAAGTTATGATCCTTGCTTGTCTTGTGCTGTGCATGCCGTGAATGGTCATATGGCGATGCGAATTACTGTGAAGAATCATCTTGGTGAAGTCACTCAAGTGATTCAGAATTTCGATGGTTGATTAGGTCTTAGATTGTTGATAGTAGGGTGAAAGGGCGAGAACTCGTTTTCGGGATTGCCCTCGAAATAACTTGGCTAGATGGCGTTTGAATCCGATGGCACGTTTGAGCTCTTCTAGATATTGGTCATAGGTTCGGGTTTGGTAGTGTAGGAGGCGTTGGGATTCATAGGTGTCGAGCCAATCAGTGTAGAACCATTCTTCCGGTTTTGTAGCGACACGAAAAGCCGAGTCTGGAAACATGCCAATTCCCATGCCGTTGAGGATTCGTTCGATGAATTCGCGTTGTAGCATTTGGCTAGATTTCCCACCGCCAATAAGCAAGACTTTGCTACTCGTATCGGCTGTTACAGCATTGGCGAATGCGGTCCCAACGTCACGAGTGTGGACAAATTCGATGCGTTGGTCCAGGGGCATTTCAAACAGAAAGCTCCCCATTTCACCGCCAATACGCAGAGGGGGTACCGCGGTGAGACGAAGGATGGTCCACGAAAGGGTGCTGGCTCGGAGTGCGGATTCACATTCCACTTTAGTGGAGGTGTAAACATCGGTGGGATTAACGGGATCTTCCGCTGTGCGCGGGGGTGGAAGATGCATAGTTGGTCCGAATATCGAGACGGAACTGGCGAAGATGAATTTCGGGTTCACTGACTGGGCTTCCGCCGCTTCTATCAAACTCAGCGTCCCATTGACATTCACCGCCTTTGTCAATGCTGGGTCGGTCTCGCTTTGCGGTGGAAGAATCGCAGCTAGATGAATGATGCACTCTATGTCCTCAATGATGGTTCCCACGATGTCGCGGTTCCGAACGTCGCCCCAAACGGTTTCGAATTCTCCATATTTCTTTAAGCGGTTAGCGAGTTTTTCGTTCTGTTTGGTATGCAAATCAAAACATCGAATCTGGTGGTTCTGCTCAAGCAGAGCTAACAGTGTGCTTTCACCGATATTTCCAAAGGCTCCGGTTAATAAAACGAACATATGTATACAAGGTTCGAAGTTTGCCTTTAACCCTAACTTACTTCCTAGAGATGTTTTCGACATCTGGTCATATGGCGATGTGTGTTGAAGTGTTGAGTCATTTGGGTAAGACGATGCAGGAAATTCAAAATTTTTATGAGTGATTCCAATCCAAGTATCTTGTTCTGTTTATTGGGTGATGTGTATGGCGAAGCAGAAGACGGTGGATAATCAGGTGGTTTACGTGTGTGAGGTTTGTGGTTTGGGTTATTTGGATCGCGATACGGCGCAAGACTGTGAGGATTGGTGTCGAAGGACAGGGACATGTTCTGTGGAGATTACACGAAAAGCGGTATATTTTCCGAATCTCCGTGGACCCAAACCTTGATGCTTTTTCCATGATGAGAGGGAATATGGCAATGTAGATTGAAGTGTTGAGTCATTTGTGTGAAGCTAGTCAGGTGATTCGGAGCTTCGGTGAATCGGTTGATTCCCTCTATTTTTTCTTTGATGGAAAAGTGATTTACAGCCATCCCGTATTTAAAATTAACCTAAAACAGGTTATTTTTTATAATACTTCACCAAATACTAACGCCGAGGTTTGATGGTTTCGACTTACGGATTATACCTAAACAGGTATGTGAGCCAAGTCAAGAGAACCGTCGCCCTCAAGAAAGGTGAGATGGAAACATGAATAGAAGGAAAGAGTGGACATTTATGAAAAGGCGTGTTGTTTCTTCAACAGTAGTTTTCATGGTACTAATCCTTTCACTTGGAGTTGTTGCTGTATCCGCTGCACCACCACCGCGAACAGTACTCTCTCTAAAAATCTCAAGTCCACCTGACGGATTGGTCGTCGCGAACGGCGAATCATTTGGCGTGGAGGGGAACGTACTAGCCAAGAAGGGTGATGCTGGACTTGTGGACACCTATATCCAATATTCAGTCGGTGAAGGCTCTACGAATTTTCGAATTCTTGGCAGTTCTGATACAAGTATTATGCACATTGTTGAGGGAGATCAACCTCAATCACAATCACTACTAAGAGGCGAGTCCTACGATGTTTTCTGGACCCTGCAAGGTCCCCCTGGAACCTATGAAATCCGTATCTACAGCGAGAAAGAAACAGATCCCCCGGCGTCCTCGGAATCTGTGACCGTGAGAATTCTGGGTGCTGGGCCACCACCAGGCATCATCCCCATATCTTCAGAAGAACAGGATCCATCAATTGGTTATGGTGTGGCAACTGGAGGTTTTGAAAACACATACTATGCGGATAGAATGTATGAGATACTTAGCGAAGAAAAGAACCTACAGGGCACCAAGAAACCTGTTGATGACACAACTGAACTTGGCTGGATATTCTACTTCGAAAATCTCGAAACACCGAGGACCACAACGACATTCTACTTCTATGGGTTTGCTGAGTTTACAGAAGATGATAGTGACACGGCTTTCTTAGTGCAAGAAGAGTCCAGAAACGCTTGGAATACAATATTGGAAATCAGCCATACCGGTGGGAACAAGATATTGTCGGCTTCCATCACAGACGTGAGTAGTTCAGTGTTACGGTTAAGGGTTGTTGACAACGACCAAACAGTAGGAAATAAAGGAATCTCCTCGTTGCATATCGATCAAGCATTCATAGGATTGGACGACTATGAACCTCCAATTGGGGGGATTGAGATTCTGACTCCGCCCTATAGGTGTCATCATTTCCAGGTGTGGGAGAACTTTGGTAATGACTGGTACAACGATACTGATATCCCCATAACTGCTGCTGCTGCCACAGATATCAAGATAGTTGATTTAGATTGTGATGGACGGAATGAAATCGTGGTGGGAGAAACAATCCATGAGACACTCGAAGTTGGAATCATTGAGATTTTCAATCTAGATTATGGCACCTCCCCCATAGAGACACTTTATCTTCCTGCAGAGTCGGGTTCAGCTGTCCGTTCCCTCGCTGTTGGCAATTTTGATCGTGATCCAGAATGTGAGATTGCTGCCATAACATTTGGAGACGGACTGTTTATCTGGGATTATGTAGATGGTGCCTATCAAATTGTTTTGGTGCGACACGCATCTGCGAATTTAGATGAAATTACTGCTGGAAATCTAGACAACGACGAAGAGCTTGAGATTGTGGTTGCAGTCGGTTGGGACCCAATATCCTGTGAGGTTGTTTTGTATGACTACGACCCAATGCAGCAAACTTGGATCAATCCAGCAAATTTCTCTGAATTTACTCCCGATAGTTGGTTCTATAAGTTGGAAATCAATGACTTCGACAACAATGGTATTGGAGAACTTTATGTCATGTATTATGGTGACCCATTCATTATCCTGAGCTATACCGACGGAGAACTTGTGGAATTCATGAGTTTCCCTGATGTTATTGTCGGAACGGATGTTGGATTTAGCTTTGTTACAGGCGATATGACTGGTGATGAAGCTATGGATATTGTCTTCTACACTCCCTTCTTAGAAGGGTCTAGTACTGGTTTTCGGATTTTTGAATACGATGAACTGGAGTACCGTTTTGTCAACACCTACAACATCTCCAATCCAGGAATGGCGAATGTCTTTGGAAATCAGATGGCTATCGGAGACGTTAATGATGACTCTGTGAACGAGCTAGTGGTTTCAGGCGGACCTGGCGGTATCTACTCA
>JBHLNC010000198.1:3937-4473 GCA_048937435.1 Promethearchaeota archaeon
GATACCCTGATTTTCATGACGACACTCGATGCCAACGATTCCAATTGCGTTGTGATTGGTGACTACGACAACGATGCATCCACATAAATGAATTGAAGATGGAAGGGGGGTCTCTTCCTCTTCCAACATTTTTTTTCTGAAAGTTTTTTAGAATGAAACGCTACGAACGTCATAAGACCCATCTGGGTTGATACTATTCTCAAATCAGTTGATGTGAAAAACTATGTCAAACGAAACTGCAGGCACTTTAGCCTTGGTTGGTGGAATTCTCAATCTAATTGGTGGAATCATCATCGCCATTATCTTCCTCTTCACAATCATTCTCATCCCCCTAGGAATACTGGCATTGCTTCTCGGTATCTTACCAATTATGTGGCGCGACGATCCTGGCTCTCACCGTGTCGGGTTAATCATCATTGGAGTACTAACTCTGTTTTCCATTGGCGGGATTCTCATCCTCATTGCGGGAATCATTGCTGAAGAAGAAAAGGCTTAATCCGCCACGAAACTAGCGTAAAATCTAGCAAATCCATGTG
>JBHLNC010000199.1:0-4413 GCA_048937435.1 Promethearchaeota archaeon
CTTATGAAAGCTGATCTAACCCCCTTATGGGGTCTAGCCAGTCATCACTTAATGGTATCCTGGCTAGTTGCCAGCTTTGTGTCAGTACTACTGCTTGACACTATTCGTTCACGTAGTGACAACATTTTCAATAGCATTAAGGGTCTTGGAAAAATCATCTTCGGTATGCACAAAAGATACAACACCTAATCCATGATAACCGAACACACCCTCTTCTAGTAAACGTCCCTGAAACACATTCGTTTCTTCAGTGTCAAAGACTTTACCTAGCTTCCCAGCAGTTATCAGGCCCTCCTCCAGCGGTTCCTTCAATGAATGGATAAACAGAATGGACCCCTTACCCATCGCCTTTTGCCTAGCATTCGCTCTATCAAAGATATTGTTGATTTGACGTCGTAGCTGGTCACCACGTTGATTCAGAGCAACGTATTTCTCCTTATACGATTGAAGAATTTCAAGGGTTGTGATTCCTGCCGTCATAGTAAGAGGGTGACTGGAGAAGGTTCCACCACCCACCCATCGTCCTCCTGGAACACCAGGGGTTGCTAGTGCCATAACATCCTCTCTGCCGCCATAGACGCCTATGGGCAGACCGCTTGCCAAAACCTTACCATGGGTCTGGAGGTCTGGTTTTACGCCAAATATTTGAATTCCCGCAGATCCATAGCAGAGCCGAAATCCGGTGATGATTTCATCAAATATGAGGAGAATATCCCGGGATTCTGTTTCTTCCCGGAGATATGGGAGAAAATCATAATCTGGTTCAATTCCTCCTCCAGCTCCTAGGACCGGTTCGATAACAACGGCAGCTAATTGTTTCCCATGTTTCTTCATGAGAGTATCAATACTTCGCATATCATTGTAATCGAAGGATACACCATTATAGTAGGGTTCGTCTGTGAATGGATACTTAAGGGAATAGCCAAGAGCGTCATTGCCCCCGTGCCATCCACCCCAAGCCTTTGCAACTAATTTTCGTCCAGTAAAGAGTCGCGCTAGCCGGGTTGCATACATAGTGGACTCGCTACCCGTAGTGCAAAATCGCATCTTCTCTAACTCGGGAATAGCCTGCTGGATTTTCTCTGCGAATATCACTTGGGCTTCATTCAATGCACCCAAATGCCAGCCTTCTCGAAGTCGCTGTTCTAACACTTGGCGGACTTGTGGAGGGTTGTGACCTAAAATCATACAATAATGGGTCATCCAGTAATCGATGTATTCGTTTCCATCCACATCCCAGATATGACTTCCCTCACCCTGCTGCATGAACGGTGGATGAGCCTGACAGCTGTTCAATCCAAAGATGCGAATATTATGATTGACTCCACCACAAAACACCTTCTGGGCGCGATCCCAAAGTTGACTGGATTTAGGAGACGCTTGTCGGTATCGCTCAAGCATTTTGCATTCACCTGTAATGGGTGAATGTGGTGTTCAATCCTTTTAAGCCAAATCCTTGAAGATACGTTCTGTGTTGTGTGGAGCTGGGATATCCCTCATGGTAAAAAGGCCCGGCTTGGCGTCAATTATCACGGGGATGAGGTTGAGTAACATGCCAATCGTTGCATGATCGCCATGAACGCCGCCTTCAATTCGTTGATGAATACTTGGATGGCCTTCAATAAGGACTTCATCATATGCGGGATCAGCATCAGCATAGGCATTGAAGTCTAGCGTGACGAGAGTCTTTCCTGCTTTTTGACCAATGGCTCGACTCTTTAGTCCTCGAACCATTCCTGGTTCAACCGTAGCAAAAGGTGTCACGATTTTCTTATCGGCAATCACAGGTTCAGGAGGTAGTTCTTCGACATGTTCCAACCCCATGTTAAGGGTGTCACCTAT
Source organism: Promethearchaeota archaeon (assembly GCA_048937435.1). Taxonomy (GTDB): domain Archaea; phylum Asgardarchaeota; class Hermodarchaeia; order Hermodarchaeales; family Hermodarchaeaceae; genus Hermodarchaeum. The sequence continues at coordinate 1,843 of JBHLNC010000199.1, forward strand.
CATCTGCAATGATTCAACCAATCCAACATGACCGGTAATTACTCCTGTGGAGATGGCGTGCTCAAAGTCTTGTTTTGTCATACCCGTGCCTATTTTCTTCTGAAATGCAGCACGTCGTGAGCTGGAATTCATATTTCGTGTTACATGAATGGTTTCCACATGTTGAATGGGCGCTGAGAGGAAGATTGGCAACAGGTCCATCAGAAATCCGGGGTTAATGCCAGTGCCTAGAATCGATTTCTTCGTCTTTTGTCCCATCTCATCAAGTTTCTTTGAGAGTTCTGGGTTTTTCTCATACGGGAATGATAATTCTTCGCAGAGTGAAAGGACATCCATCCCCGCATTCACGCAATCTGAAATGGTGGGAACCACTTTAGCGAGTGCGGATGAAGTTGATACTATTGCCACATCACAAGGGTTATTCTTGAAATCAGCAAGGACTTGTTGGAGATCATCTTGAATAGTAAGTTTGGACTCAATTTTTCCCTCAAGTAAATCTGATAATCGTTTCCCCTTCAACTCGGGGTTCACATCCACAACGGCTTCGAGCTGCAGATTCTCTCGTTGGATAATAGCTTTGGCAATTGAGCGACCTAAGGTACCAAAGCCGATTTGGATTACGCGGAATGGTATAGGCATGGTTGCCCTCAGTAAAAAGGGTGCTTAAAAGCTGTTCCGATGAATTATTTTTCTGAATGTGGTTTATTTTTGGCTAATTTGTTGGCAGGGCTAATTTTGTCCAGTCAACGAAGTCTTCACGTTTCCGGTCGATACGTGTACTGAGCCAGCTGATGAGGTCGTGAACGGTTTTGATTGCTGCAGGATGCATCATCATAAAGACATCAACGCCCGCAAGGAGGAACATGAGTGCGGTTGTACTTTCCCAGATGGGGCCGCGGAGCTCACGAGGCCCAAGTTCGGGGGTCTTCATCCAGGCTTCTCTGGCTGCCCAGGCATTCGTTGTGCCGCTGCTTAAGGGGAACTGGAGTTCTGCATCACCCATTATCCCTGCGAGTCGCATCCGTTCCATGATGGTAAAGCTGTACTCCGCTCCATAGCCAAGTGCTGCTGTTGTTGGGTCAATGATGATTTGATCTGGTGTGATATAATCTAGGAGTCGACGGTTGAGTTCTTTTTGCTGGTTGATGTCGATACTTGTCCAGGACAGGACGAGTTGGTCGTGGGCTTTGGCGGCTTTTGCTACCGGTTCCCACATATCAACAGTTGCTGATGCTAAAAGGACTCGTTCGCCTTCAGCAACTTCTGCAGCCATCGCGAGGACTTCTGCGTCTCTTGCTGGGTCACCCGAGCCACCAACGATAATGGGTACTTTCACTGCCTGCAGAATCTTCTCAAAGCCTTTCATGGCTTCTTTAGCACTGGTATCCTTGAGAAGGGGATCTGTGCTAATCATGTGGTAGGTGATAAGGTCGGCACCGAATTTATCAATGACTAGCCTAGCCCAATCGACAGGATCATCCATGACATCATCGTAATGTAGGCGTACTGCTTTCGCAAGTTTGATACGCATATCAAAAACATCGGCAGCAACAACAGGAGGATATTTAGGTGGGGATTGGAAAAGGTTCCATGCTGGACTTTTATGTCCACCTATAGTGATGGTCTTACTACGTGATCCTCCGTTGCCTTTTGTTGCCCCCAAGGTGATCTCACGAATTTGACCTGAATACTCGGTGAGAGGTGCTTTGAAGTGGGCTTTTATCAGGTCTTTGGGGCGAGTAGGGACTGGAATCGCAGGTGTAGGCATGGCTGATTGGCCTGCTGGGAGTTGCGCCTGCACTCCCAAGGCTGCTAACATTTGCTGAGCAAATTGCTGTACAGCGATTGCATTTTGGGCGAGATACTGTCGAGCTTCATTAGACATACCCATTCCAGCACCTGGTGGAACTATGACTTCGAGTTCGTCGACATCAATAGTCATGTCCACTAGTTCAAGTTCCTCAAATTTGCCAAAGAGTGCCTCCAAAGGACCGAGAATACCCAATTCAGGGTTGTCAGTGGAGAATGCTAGTTCGCTTTTTTCTTTCTTCTTTTTAGGCGACATCATTCATCGCCTCAGCTATTTTTTGCCCTTTTCATCAAGGCGTTTGATGATCACTTTTTCAGCATAGATTTTCGCGTTCTTGAAGATGATCTGGAAGCCAGGAGTACCACCCACTGCGGGCATCGTTGTCATTAATTGACCAGGCATTACAAATGGTTGTGCAACCTGTCCAGGGGCAGCTTCTTCTGCTCGTTCTTCTTCAGTCAATCGAGCTGCTGCACCGGTCTCCACCCAGCGATTAATGACAGGATGATTGTGATCCTTCAGATAGGTTTTCAGCTCATCAATATTCGACACATCATTCTCAGTTGGGATGATATCACGAAGGTTTTGAGGCATGAAATCATAGACCCGATCCTTGATGGACTTGGGAAGCCAGACAATACGTTCCCAACCACCATCCACCGTAAGGAACTTCGGTGATCGCAGGTACTCAATAGATAAGCCATGGAATCCAGGAATTTGTCGACCACCTGCTGTAGAGTCAGCCATAGTGGAAAAGGGGA
>JBHLNC010000200.1:0-4400 GCA_048937435.1 Promethearchaeota archaeon
GATTTAGTGTTCATTCCTGGATCACCACCCGATTTAGTAATGCCCCCCTCCGGCTGTCGTTTTCATACAAGATGCCCCATCGCTACCGCTCTCTGCTCCCTAAAGCAACCCAACTACCGTGAGATTAAAAAACAACATTTCATCGCCTGTCACCATGCCGACCAACTCTGGAGGAAAAACGTCTGGAAGTAATCAACAATGGGAATGAAAGAAAAGCTCATCGAAGTTCGTAACCTGAAAAAATACTTCCCTATCCCTCAGAGTCGTCTTTCATCACTGTTCCAGCGTGAAGAATTTTGGGTTCAATCGGTTGATGATATCTCCTTTGACATCTATAAGAACGAGGTATTTGTACTCGCTGGTGAATCAGGATGCGGCAAAACCACTACTGGTCGTTTACTGCTTAACCTCATTCCTCCAACTGAGGGGACCATTACATACGCTGGAAAGGAGATAGGCACTCTCTCAGAGAAAGAAAAACATGAACTACGTCCAAAACTCCAAATGGTCTACAAGGACCCATATGATAGTCTGAATCCCCGAAAGAAAGTATTTGATACTGTTGCTGAAGGTCTAAGAGTCCACAAATTAGTAGATAAAAAAGATGTCCTATTCTTCAGGATTAGGCAAGCCTTCGAGGATGTAAATCTTATCCCTCCCGAACACTTCTTCACAAAACTACCACATATGCTAAGTGGTGGACAACGGCAGCGTGTCGCCATTGCCCGAGCAATTTCCACACAACCAGAATTCCTTGTAACAGACGAGCCAGTCTCGGTGCTGGACGCCTCAATTCGAATAGCCATACTGCAATTACTCAAAAATCTCATTGGCAAATACAAACTCACATGCCTCTACATTACTGGAGATCTTGCATCTGCACGATACATAGGAGATCGGATAGCCATAATGTATCTTGGAAAAATCGTAGAATATGGGTCTGTTAGCCGTGTCATCGACAATCCCAAACATCAATATACGGCACTATTAATCTCTTCCGAGCCAATTCCCGATCCAACAATAGACCACCTACAACAAACTCCAGTTGGCGAAGTACCCTTCCCCGTTTTTCCACCCGAAGGATGCCGATTCCACACTCGATGCATAATGGCTGAGGAGCGATGTCATATTGAAGAACCTCATTTTGAAGAGGTTGAAAAAGATCATTACGTTGCCTGCTGGCACTGGTTCGATTCCAATCAGTGGGGCGCAAAATAGATTCAAGTTGAGTAATCATATACTCATAAAATTGGAGTTACATTTGAAGAGATAAAAAATACTTACAGGTTCAGATTTGGCACAGCATATTTGTCTTCCAATTTCATTCAAATAGTAAAAAACTCTTCGAAGGCCATTAGAATTCAATACTGTTAATTCAAAGGAAGAACTTGGTGATTCAAATGAAAATCAGCATTGGTATCGAACCTCATGTAGGGTATACATACGATGATATAGTCACCCTAGCGAAAGCAGCTGAGGATGCAGGATTCTATCGATTCACTGTATCAGATCATTTCTTTGGATGGATTGAAGGCAGAGAGAATCAATGCTATGAGGCTTGGACCACCCTTGCATTACTTACTCCACAAACAGAGAGGATTCGCCTCGGAACTCAGGTCACTTGTCAATCCTATAGGAATCCAGCACTTCTTGCGAAGATCGCGGCTAACCTAGACAACGCTTCTAATGGTCGAATCGCCATTGATATCGGAGCCGGGTGGAAGAAGCCGGAGTACGAAGCATACGGATATCCGTATCCATCCACAAAGACCCGAATTCTCCAATTGAGAGAAGCACTCCAAATCATCAATCTGCTGTGGACAGAAGAACGACCAAGCTTTGAGGGTGAGTTCTACAGTATCAAGGAAACGATGTTCCTCCCTAAACCCGTTCAAAGTCCACGCATCCCCATTTGGGTGGGGACAGAAACTCTCAAGGCACCGATGATGGAGGAAACTGCTGCGAGATATGCAGACGGCGTGGATTACATCAAAGGAACAGCGGCAGACTATGCACAACAGAAGGAACGCATGAGGGTAATGTGTAAAAAGGTTGGCCGCAACTTTGAGGAGTTAGAGTGGTCTACCGGAATCATGGTTGCGGTCATCGGGGAAGATAATGATGATTTTCAAAATCGAAAACGCGATGTGATACGTCAGGAATGGCTTCACGGGGTATACACCGAGGAATTTAAGAAGACGGCTCTCGAGGCTGGCTGTAAGCAGGACCTAGCGGGACCGCCTGAGAGGATCGTAGAAAGATTACGTCAATACAAAGATCATGTTGACGTTTTCAATATCGGCCTCCCATTCCTGGGGAATGTTCGACAAATGGGATTAGATACGATTCGTATTCTGAAGGATCACATTGTTTCAAAACTATGAGTGACAAAAAATCATCTTCCACGTTATTTTTTAGAAATCACATGTATGTCTTCGAAACGCATGAGAATTGCACATAACTCCTGAAATTCTAGCGTAATATAAAGAAAAAAATTTGTTACGCAAGTAAAAAGTTTAGAACGATGTGCACAATCAATACAATGTATAATCCACTTATGAGACTCACGTGGAGCATCCTGTTAGTATGCGGTTGAAGCTTTTTTCCACCTTTCAATGTAATGAGATTATATCTGAACAAATATCCAGTGGCAACTAGAATAGCGACGATAATATAGAGCGCTACGCCACCACCTAGATCAGGATAAAATTGGAGTGGGCGACTCAGTTGTCCAGCCAAATGGATGGACACTAATAAGAAAGCAGTAGTAAACCCGAATATATGGAGGTTTAGAAGAATTTTATATCGCTGTGGGAACCGCCGTTTCAGTATATAATATAACGGTGCGAAAACCAGGATAAAAGAAGACCCTATTATCCCCATCCAGTGAGAAAAGCGATATGGGCCGAGGAAAAATCCTGTATCAACAAAATCAAGTATAATTGTGAGGGTAATGATGATGATAGTGATGAGATAAATTGTTTCTACTACAAAGGATTTATTCCTCAGTAGATTTTGTTTTCTCTCAATTTTTGGAGATTGCGTCATAACCCCTAATGATGCTCGAGCTAATTTAAGCATTGTGAGAAAAGTTCCGATTTACTACTGATAGTGCATGATGTGAAACAAATCATCTTTCACATCATTAGTAAGAATTGGCACGTATGTCTTCGAAGTTCAGGAGAATTGCTTTTAACACTGGAAAAAACACTTGCTCCATTGATCCGTCATTAAACCTATCTATGCATAATTATTTTTTGCGTCTACGTGGCTTGGTTTTCCCACGGCGTCGGCGAAGAACAACGATAATTAGCACAACGACGATGATTACGATGACAACTATCAAGAGTAAAACTGGATCGAATGGAAGACTCGGAAGTGACGGCGTCTGCACCGTTCCCCGGATCAACCAGACATCAGTTAATCCTGCGCCAAAACTGTCGGTTTCTCCCACAATGGCGTATCCACCGCTACTCACTTCTATCAGTGAATATCCAAAGTCAACCCCTGTCCCTCCAAAGGTGTAATTGACAAGGTGGTTTCCACTGGGATCTGTGAGAATCAACCAAACATCCTCCAGACCGGCGCCAAGGCTTCCTGTATAGCCTGTAATGGCAAACCCGCCTGTGCTAACCTCAATCAAAGATCGTCCTTCATCAAGACTAAGACCACCGAAGGTCCGACTCCAAACCTGGTCTCCGTTGGCATTCGTCCTAATCAACCATAAATCAAACGCTCCTGCCCCAAAGCTTTGGGTTGCACCAGCAATTGCAAAACCACCGGTACTCACTTCCACCAGTGAACGAGCTGAATCAGAGGTAATTCCACCGAAGGTCCGACTCCACAGTTGGTTGCCATCGGCATCGGTGCGAATCAGCCATACATCCGAAGAACCCGCCCCGTAACTTTGTGTTGCACCGATGATAGCAAAACCACCGCCACTTACTTCGACCAACTCTCTTCCTGCATCTGAATCAATACCGCCATACGTTTTGTTCCATAGGTGATTGCCATCGGCATCGGTGCGAATCAGCCAGAAGTCGTTGGATCCCGCGCCCCAGCTCGCCGTCCGACCTGCTATTGCGAATCCCCCAGTACTCACTTCTAAAACCGACCAACCCCATTCGTCGTAAAGCCCCCCAAATGTGTGGTTCCAAAGGTGAGTACCACTCGCATCCACGCGGATTAACCACACATCAGTATTGCCTGCCCCAAAGCTTTCTGTTTGCCCCGAGATGAGGAATCCTCCACTACTTACCTCGATTAGATCCCACCCAATATCGTCAAGGGCACCACCAAAGGTGAGGCTTGATTGAGCATTGCCATTAACGTCAGTCAGGATTAGCCAGACATCTCGACCGGTAGGTCCAAGACTACCAGTAGAACCGGTGATTGCAAAG
>JBHLNC010000201.1:0-4382 GCA_048937435.1 Promethearchaeota archaeon
AGATCGGAGCGGTTTGTGAATCCGCCTTCTGTTTGGAGCTGGTTTAGTGCTTGAAGGTCTTCATCGCTTAAGGAAATGCTGACGATAGGCAATGGATACACCACGCTTGAGTATTATGTTATTAAAAAGAACAGAAATGTTATTAATATTCGGGAGTTATTAACAAACCTGTTAAAAGTTAATAAATGAGACTCAAACCCGAAATGAAGGTGATAAGAATGCGAAGGCGTCAATTTCTTGCTAGTGTGGTAATGGCATGTTTAATTCTTGGTGCAGTTGGTGATTTTTCGACAACCTTCGCACAGACAACTCCTGCTTTGAATATTGGCGTCTCGATTCAACCTTTAGCTGGCATTGTCCGCGAAATCGGGGGAATCCAAACTTCTATTTCCGTTCTGCTCCCTGAGGGTATCGAACCTCATACCTTTACACTCACTCCCTCTGTTATCGCTGATGCCAATTCCGCGGATTTCTTGGTACTGACCGGGCATTTCGCTTGGGAAGTAGAACTCGCAAATCAGACGGGCAAACCCTACATCACAATCGAAGACTATGAAGCTCTAGGAGCGGAACTTCTTTCACTTGTTGGGTATTCTGAAATTATACGTGGAATAAAACAACAGCATGATCATAGTGATAATCTGCATGGTTACTGGTTACTACCTCAGAATGCTATCGCGATTGCAAATGCAACACGCATTATGTGTTCTTCATTGAATGCAACCTTTAGTCAATATTGGCAAGAGCGCTTCGATGAATTTATTCTCGAAGTTACAGAATTAGAGGATTTCATCGCTGAGCAGAGTCAGCTTCATGGATTTTCAGGAAAACGTGTAGTCATTACTTTCCCTGCAGAGGCATACGTTACTGAAGCCCTTGGGCTTGACGTGGTGGCTCTCCTGTCGGAAGGCGAGAATATCTTCATTTCTGGACCTGAGTTATTTGCAGTGGAACAGGCACTCCGAAATGGATCAGTCAATTTGATTTTAGCTTCCGATGTCGCAAGGCTACAAGCAGCTGGGGAGTTTGCCCAACAATTGTCTGCTGACTCAGGTGTTCCGCTTGTGTGGCTTCGTATAGTCTTCTCAGCTCTAGAGGATTACATCGGGATATTGGCATACAATACAGGTGTGGTAGCAACTGGGTTGGGTGGTGGGATTCCTTCAGTCTCCGATTTCCTTATCATCAGCATGCCTGTTATTATTATCGCTGCTATTCTTGGAGCAATTGCAATTATTGAATTGGTACTCCTTATTCGCTTTACTCGTGTACGAGATTAACCGTCCGAAATGCTTTTTACACGGCACTGGAAGGAAGCACCGGAGCGATTCACTAGATGACCCTCGTTGTCTGTCCACAGTGTGGATTTCGATTTGATACTAGTTATGGACGCATCATGGCCTGTGGTGATTGTCCCTCAGCAACGATGGGAAATTGTGGACATGCAAAATGTCCAAAATGTGAAAATGAATTTCCAATTGCAGTAAATGATACTCAGACACAGCAATACGGTCGTCGGGTTGCTTAGCTCCCTATTCTATGAACAGGGCAGGGCGTCCTGGTAACGCCTTGTGTGCCTTCTTACCGGGATCTTCTTTCGGTTTGTCGCCATCCTGAACAACTACAACCAATCCAGTCTCCAATTGAATTAATTCGCTGTTTCCCTCGAGAGCTTGCATTTCAGTGGTTTTGTCAACAAAAGTCCAATAACCACTGGCTTTGACAATGGCTTGAACAAGTTCATTGACTTCTTTTCCTCGTTTTCGTAGCTTGGTATCTTTCATTAGTTTGGACATTAACTCTTTGACAGTTAAGGCAACCTCTGAATCAACGAGGCGCTTTAGGGCTGAGTATTTCCATTTTTGGCTTACATAGATGTGAACTGTAGTGGGGGTCTTATCTTTCAGAAGACCTTGGATTTCTTTAATGTCAGCTATTGTCTGATTTACTACGTCCATCGCATCTTCGATTTTCTTGTCTAAGAAATCCTCATCTGGAACTGGCCAGTTTTCTATTGAGACAAATGAAATACTGCCTAGTTGTTCCCACACTTCTTCACATAGGTGGGGGATAATTGGGGCTAGGAGTTTTATCCAGTGTGTGATGACGTATCGTAGTACTGGTCCCCTTTCGGGATGGGATTTATCGATACGTCGTAGATAGTATTCTACATGTCCCTGTAGTTCAAAGAATGCTTTGAGAATAAAATCTCGGAAGCGAAAGTTTTCCAGCAGTATAGTGCTGTCATGAATGATTGAGTTGACCTTGGATAGAATCCACTGGCTAGACAGACTGAGCGATTCTTTTCGCAAAGGTGCTTCTTTTGAAGTAATTACTTCCTTGAAGATTCGGGTAAGTCGATTCATTCGACGCCGTGTTCTTACAACATCTTTCTCCCGCCAGTCCACAGGAGTGGCGAGATCTGCGGTTTGGGTAATGTAGAGTCGAAATAGATCTGCACCGAATCGACGGGGAATTTCCCCCAATGGAATAACGTTACCACGGCTCTTGCTCATTTTCTCTCCTTCGCGAGTGAGAAACTCATTTATCGTAATGGCCTTGGGCCACATTCTTTCAGGAAAGATTGCTGTATGATGAAAAATGAAAAATGATAGATGGCTTGTGATTAGATCATGACCTGAATGGCGCTGATCGTTGGGATACCAGTATTCAACCTCTTTACGCATAGTTTCAAGGACATCTATTGCGATGTTAGTTTGTTCACTTAGCTTAGTAATATCGCCTTTGCCCAACAAGGTATAATCAAAGAACGCATTTGTTAGTTGTTGAGGTTCGATATTGTTTGCTTTGATATGATGAATTAGTAAGTAATATGACATGTAGATGGTAGAATCGGATAACGATTCAATCACCCATTTTCTATCAAAGGGAAGCGGAGTTCCAAGTCCGCGTCTACGAGCACAAGGACGCTCCTTTAACCATTCAAACGTAGCTTGAAAACTACTCCGATATACATTCGGAAATATCGTCATGTTTGCGAGTGCTTTTGTTGCCTGTTTCTTCCAATCAGGGTTGCCATAATTGATAAACCATTGGTCAGGCAAAACCGCAACTACGATTTCATTGCCACAACGGCAAGTTACTGGTTGCCTGTCAGGTTGAAAGAAAAGAAATGCTCGATTTTTATCCTGCAGATATGAAACGACGTCTTCCTTAATTTCATTAACCTTTCGTCCTGCAAACGGTCCAGTATTATCTTTCATAATTCCGCCATAGTACTCTGCGCGATATAGTGTATCCGTTGCTTCATCCAACTTTTTACTTTCTTTTTGGTTTTTAATTTTCATTTTCTCAGATAATTCAATTGCGGGATGCTCTCCATATCCTTTAACAGAAATTATGGAAATTGGTTGAATGGCACTCACAGCGTCAAAGTCAATTTGAAAACCTTTAGTAGCTTTCTTGGATTTTTGTAAATCATGCAATGCTACCCAATCATAAGGCGCATGCGATGGAACACTATAGACGATGCCTGTAGCATTATTTGGGTCGACGAAGGGTCCTGGTAGAATTAACAATTCTCGGTCGTCTACTGGTGACTTGCACGTTTTTCCAATGAACTCCGTTCCTGGTATCTCTTCTAATCTTTTAGATCTATGTCCTTGGTTGACCAGTTTTCGAGCTGCTGGTGTGGCAATATACCAAAATTCCTCTCCCACTTGTATCTTGATGTAGGTGGCATCGGGGTTCACCCATACGTTAGTTACTCCATAGACTGTTTCAGGACGAAGTGTTGCCGCAACTAGATACCCGTCTTCGTATGGGAACTTGAGTGCTACAAATTCTGTGATTTTTGCATCTTCGCCCTCTAATAGGTCATGTTCGCCAACTGCGTTTCCACATGCTACACAGTATAGAATGGGGTATTGGCCTTTGGTAATGTATCCCAATTCATTTAATTTGAGAAACTGCCAGGTGATGAACGCCTGATATTCTGTATCATTTGTCGTGAATTTTCGCCGCCAATCTATAGAATACCCCATTTTACGGAAGTCGCCTTCAAACACTCCTGCAAAGAAATGGGCAATCGCCATTGGATCAGTAAAGGTTGATAAAACGGCTTTTACATCCTTCTTTTGGCGGTACAATGCAATGGATCCTTGGTACTCTTTCAACATAATCGGATCTTTTTCCCGAATACGCTTGGCAACACCAAATACAGGTGTACCCGTTACATGGGCTGCCATAGGCCACAGGACATTAAATCCTCTCATGCGCTTGTAACGCACAACAATATCGCTAATTGTATAGGTACGACCATGACCTGCATGTAAGGGTGCATTCGCATAGGGGTAGGGAGAGGTTAGGAAAAACTTCGGTCGTTGTGGATCTGGATTAGCTTCGAATGCTCCTGCCTCACG
>JBHLNC010000202.1:0-4373 GCA_048937435.1 Promethearchaeota archaeon
TCCAACGCAATATCAGATGTTCCAGGAGTGTTAGTTGGACATACAACTCTCATTCAGGGAAAAGGAAAGCTCGTTCCCGGAAAAGGACCTGTACGAACAGGAGCTACAGTAATCTTACCCCATAATGAAAATCTCTTCACCGAACCTGTGGTTGGTACCGTTCACATAATCAATGGTTTTGGAAAAGCCGTAGGACTCGCTCAACTTCTTGAACTAGGACGTATTGAAACACCAATTCTCTTGACAAGTACTCTTAATGTGGGATTAGTCGAGGACGCTGTGACTCAATATGTGATCGAACAAAACCCAGAAGCAGGAGTTTCTGAACCTACACCTAACCCTATAGTAGCAGAGTGTCATGATGGATACCTCAATGATGCCCAAGGTCGGCATGTTCACAAAGAACATATCTTTCAGGCAATTCGCAGTGCAACAGCCAAAGTTGAAGAAGGGTGTGTTGGTGCAGGCACAGGTATGATGGCGTTTGGATACAAAAGCGGAATTGGCACCGCTTCCAGAGAGCTTCCAGACAAACAGGGCGGGTTTACCATCGGCGGTTTAGTTGTCCCCAATTGTGGTCGCAAAGGAGATTTAATCATCAAAGGAATTCCAATCACTCAGATACTAAGTGAGTCACAACAACCCCCAAACACCCCCCAGCAAACATCTGAGAGGGGATCAATAATTGTGATACTTGCCACCAATGCTCCACTTACATCTCGACAACTCAAACGGGTTGCACGTCGTGCAGTCATTGGTATTGGTCGAACAGGTAGTGTAGTCTCCCATGGAAGTGGAGATTTTGTAATAGCCTTTAGCACTGCATATCGTGACCGTACCAGTGCACAAGATTTAGTTATAGGACGCACACAACTTCTCGACAGAAGGCTCACACCGCTTTTTGGTGCAGCCATAGAAGTAACTGAGGAAGCAATCTTGAATTCGCTTTGTATGGCAACCCGAATGATTGGTAGAGATAATAATATTGCAGAACCATTGCCACTTGAAGAAATAAATCGAGCCCAAAAAAATCATAGGAAATAGATTCGCATTTTAGGTTCTAAATTTGGTTAAGCCCTCGTTTTCCAGTTTTCATATAATGAGCATAATAGCCTATGGAAACAGCGTGGTCTTCTGCGCGTTCTAGATAGCGTCCTGCAAGAAGATAATACATGGCAACAGTGAACCGACTAGGATCTTCAGACGTATAAGTAACTAATTCACGGAAAAGTTCGTCCATCATCGCATCAACAAGTTCATCTTCCTCTAAGAGATTCTTTAGTGGAGAATCGGTTTTATTATCAAACAATCCATTTAGAGCGATTTCAGTCATTCTTATGGCTGTACGACCCATTTCAGGAATTTTTACTAACTTTTTGAAATGTTGTTTTCCTTTCATTTGTTGAGTAAGGAGTGCCATATCATAGCCATACCGGCCAATTCGTCGAAGATCAGTAATTACTTTAAAATAGACACTGAGCTTGCGAATATCTGCTGCAACAGGTTGAAACCGGGCGATAGCCCGAACAATTTCAGTTTCTATCTTATCGTCGAGGACATCCATTTTTACATCATCGTCAATGACTTGAGCTGCCAACTCTTGATTTAGGTTGGAAAAACTTTCGCAGCCTTTATGGATTGCCTCAAGTGCTAACTCGCTCATTTCTTTCAAGAGCTGTTGAATCTGTGCAAATCGCATCTCCTTTTTTGTACTCATAATTTTACCTCCGGGCGTTTATCCAAATCGTCCTGTTAAGAACGCTTCTGTGCGTGGGTCTTTTGGAGCCTCCGCTATATGTGATGTTCGACCAAACTCGATGAGATCCCCTAAATAGAGGAATGCAGCCCAGTCAGAAACTCGGAGAGTTTGTTGAACATTATGGGTTACAAGGATGATAGTGTATTCCCTCTTCAAAGTCATTATGAGCTCTTCGATTTTCTGAGCACTAATGGGATCTAAAAACGCAACCGGTTCATCCATTAATATTAGTCCTGGATTAACAGCGAGGGCCCTGGCTAGACAAAGCCGTTGTTGTTGCCCACCAGACAGCTTTAATGCTGGTTCATCTAAGCGGTGTCCCACTTCATCCCACAAAGCAGCTTGTTTAAGACTCCTTTCAACAATTCCATCTATGCTCTTCATTCCGTGAGTGCGAGGACCATAGGCTACATTATCATATATCGATATTGGGAATGGGTTAGGTTTCTGAAAAACAAATCCGATACCTTTACGTAAATTATAAACATCTATATCAGGACTGAAGATGTCTTGATTATCAATGTAAATTTCACCAGTATGATGAAATTCAGGTACCATATCACTGAGTCGATTAAGGATTCGAATGAGTGTGGTTTTTCCACATCCTGATGGTCCCATAATAGCAGTGACTGTGTTGGCAAGAAATTCAACGGAAATGTCTTTTAGCACATGAAAATCGCCGTACCATGCGTTCAAATCTTTAATTTGCACTTTTGCTTCAAACATTTAGATCCCACCTGCTCGTACGATAACTCCAACTTTTTTCGATGCCCAATTGGCGAGAACGTCAACAACTAGCACAATCCCAATTAGAACAATGCCAGTTGCATAAGCTCTCATTCGAATGATTGGATCAGCGCCTAACAAGGCAAACTGGTAAATTGTGAACGGGAGAGAAGCGACAGCATCAAGCAATCCCCAAGGCCTATCAAAATTAAATCCAGTCGTGAAAAGTAGAGGTGCCGTTTCACCGATAACCCGACCTATCGCTAGTAACACACCAGTTATTATTCCTGCAAACGCGGCTCGAAGTACAACTCGCCATGATGTGCTCCATGTAGTTGCTCCCAATGCTAGAGAAGCCTCTCTTAGATTCATGGGAACAGCCCGAAGCGACTCTTGAGTCGTACGAAGAACGGTTGGAATCATCATTAATGAGAGCGTAAGTGCTCCTGCAATCATACTTTGTCCAAATATTGCTACAAAGAGAATCAGCCCGAAAGCTCCAAAGATGATTGAAGGAACACCTGCTAGTGTATCAGCGGTGAATTCAACAATGATATTTATCCATTTGTTTAGCCATCGCATGCTTCGTCTGGATGATCTGCCGCTTTTCTGTGCATATTCTGTTGTATAAATTGCAGCACCCACACAAAGAGGTAGTGCTATAATACAGGCAATAGCAACGAGTTCAATTGACCCCACAATGGCATTCCGAATTCCTCCACCAGCGAACCCATCCATGTTCGTTAAAAGAAGGGTAGGATTAAGTAAGAACCATCCTTGTGATATCACTTCAAAAACGATGGCAAAGAAAGGAATAACAATGATAATTCCAATAACTGCTAAAATAATAAATGCTGCACGATCTATCAATTCTCGACGGCTCTTAGGAAGACGTAACAATTTCTGTAGTTCTCGCACTTCATTTGTTCGAGCCATTAAGTCAACCCCTGTTTGCGCATTCCCCACCGGACAATTAGTTTAGCGACAAATGAGAAAAGCATCGAAATAATTAGAAGAATCAGAGCAACAACAAAGAGAGCAGATTGCATAAGTGGATAGCCACCTATTGCAAGACCCAGTTGGTTTGCAATAACAGAAGTCATCACATAAACTTGGCTAAAGATACTGGTAGGAAATTGAGCTGAGTTTCCAGTTACAAGTAGAACGGCCATGGTTTCACCAATCGCTCGCCCAAGTGATAGTAACACCGCCGCACCAACACCAGGTAAGGCAGTGAAAAGTACTACCTTCACTGATGTCTCAGTTCTGCTTGCACCCAGCGCATAAGAAGCCTCCCTAAGAGTATCAGGAACCATTTGCATTGCGTCATAGGATACAGCAACTATTGTGGGCAGGAGCATAATCGCAAGAACAATTGAAGCGGGTAGAATCCCAAATCCTGAATACCATTCCAAACCAGGTATAGAACTTATCAAGTTACGAAGAAACGGAATGAGACTATATAATCCCCAAAGTCCGTAGATAATCGATGGCAAACCCGCCATGAGAATGAGAACCATGCGTAATGGTTCTTTCAGTCTTGCTGGGGAATATTCAGCTAAAAATAGTGCTCCACCAATACCCAGGGGAATTGCGATAAGAAGACTGAACGCCGTAACACATAAAGTTCCAACAATGAATACGCTGATTCCATACTGGTGAGTTATAGTCGGGTCCCACACTGATCCAAATAGTTGTGGCCCCAAAGCGATGAGTGCGGGAAATGATTCTCTCCATACATCTATGAAAATAAATAATATTACTGATGACGTGATAATTGCAAAAATCAGGAAAAGTGTACGCCAAATAAAATCACGTGAGGAGGCTCCGAATAAGAGTTTACGCCAGTTATGTTGTGACACTAGGAGCACCTTAATAATTTCATTAG
>JBHLNC010000203.1:0-4370 GCA_048937435.1 Promethearchaeota archaeon
AATGGTTTCCTCTTTGGTCTACTTACTCCAGCCATTTCACTTATTGCTATGCAACTCAATATTTCACACCTACAATTCAAGAATCACGAACCGAAAAAGGATAATAATGAAATTTGAGCTACCAATGAAATAATTGCCAAAGGGGAGGATGTTAGCTGGAAATCATTGAACTCCTGGATTTGTCACAGCGTCGAGGTCCTCCCACGCAATTTCATTCATGGCATTTGTTGGCAGCATTTTACATTTTTTGTAAAGCTGAGCATCCAATAGGCAGGTATCAGCTTGGAGAAGAATTAGAATTGGGTGATGGGAGTATCCGTTCTCTCGTTCGTTTCCTTCGCAGCCGTGGTCTTATTGAACCCATAGATCGCCAAGGGCATCAACTATCAGAACAAGGACGCCAATATTGTAGTGTCCTTAATGAAGTCCTCATCGACCTCGTCGAGGTCCCAGCAAGCAGTTTTACTGTAGACAAGGAAAATTTTGCTTGTCACCTTAGGAATCGAGCTCAGCATCTTACTGATGGACTCGTCCAACGAGATGCGGCTAAACAAGCAGGAGCCACTGGTGCTACAACGTTTTTTCAGGGAACTAACCTTGAGGTCATAACTATGCCGTTAGACCACGAATTTGTAAAAACAGAATTGGAGACGATTCTGCCTGCGTTTAATCTTCAACTTGGAGATGTTATTATCATTGGGTCAGCTCAGACTCGATTGTCCGCGCGACTTGGAGCACTTGCAGCTGCACTCACTCTTCTGCAAAAATAACTGAAGTACGTTTTCTGAGTTGTGTATTAACTTACGGTTTCGATAACATGTCCTGCTAAAATTGAAAAGGCTAAATCAGTATTCAAATCCGTTTTTGCACTAGTTTCGACGAAACTGAGAGAGTGTTCTTCGGCGAAATTTTGCCCTTCCTCAGGCTTTACCACAGCGTCTAAATCTGCTTTGTTCGCAACTAAGATTACTGGAACATCGCCGCAACCCCGTCGTACTTCTTTTAGCCAATATTCGGCTCTTTCGAAACTAGTTCGATTCGCTCGATCATAAACCAGTAAGACACCCTTGGTTCCACGATAATAGAGTTGGCGAATGGGTCCAAACCGCTCTTGACCTCCAGTGTCCCAAATCTGCATTCTTAGCACGTTTTCACCAAGAATGATGTCTTTTACATGAAAAGCAACTCCAATGGTGAGAATATATGTGGGGTTGAAGATGCCTTTCACATAGCGGACGAGTAGGCTTGTTTTTCCCACTGCAGCGTCGCCAACTACAACCGCTTTAGCAATGTGTGTGTATGGTCGTTTCGTCGCAATGGGTTGAGTAGTACTTTCTGTAGGATTGCTCATAGGATATCCAACACAATTTTTTCTGTTAATGAGTAGGTTTTGAGTCGATCTTGTTCCGTTCGGATGAGTGGACTAAAGTGTTTGAAGACGAGTGATTGGTACGTTTGTTTAGGCATTGTCTTTCGGGTGAGTACGACAAGCTCATGGAAGATATCAAATAGGACTTGACGCAAGTGTGTGTATTTAATTTGTTGGGGGTCTATTGAGGCGTAAGTAACAACACCAGATGCGTCCATCTTGACGCCTTTGAGAGCCGGAAGTTTTTCCGTTTTGTCCTTGAAGATCGCTTGGATTTCATTATTGTAGGTCCTGCGAGACACTCCTGTGAGGAATCGTTGCAGAAGAGTGTTATAGAAAAGGGTGAAAATTTCGAAGACGTCCATGACTTTTGCAGCAGAAACAGTTGTTTCACCCATCCACCATGTGAGTACTAAATCATCGATAAACTCATCAAAATTAGTGAAGAGAGTTGTATCTGTTGTGCCTTCTTTATGGAGGGTTTCAAGTTGTTCGTGGAACATTTCTACGAATTGAGTATTAAGGATACCGAGGTATTTACGAAACCTCGCCGCACTTTCGCTAACATCGGTGATAAAGACAAGGAGTAGTCCGTTGTCTTCGTCGATTTGGAAAAAGAAACGACGATCCTTCATGTTGACGACGTTAACGTGTTGAGCTGCCACTTGTTGGGCCATGTGTTCCATGCTGGCAAGAAAGCCTGAGAGGAGCGCGCTATCCACATCGGATTGGGTCCACCTTCGACTATAAAGTGGAAAGCCTTCTCGTAATCCGATAACGTAGAAGCTATGAACAGTCAAAGCCCTAGGACCTCTTCGCAATCCCGACCTATTCGAACGGGTACAAGATTCCTCCCCACATCGTTTTACTAAAGTATTTTGTTCTGAATGAATTTCAAAGCACTTATACTCGAATAATTTTGTCCTTTGGTAAAGCTGAATAAGATAGAATACGGCATGAAGAACTGGTGCAACATTATGCCTCCAGAAGACATTGGACCTCTTGCCTTCAACCAAATTAACCGTCAACAGCATCTTCAGGAATTACAGGAAAAAATCTGGGATATCATCGTGATTGGTGGGGGTATTAATGGTGCAGGTGTAGCGCTAGAGGCGGCGTACCGGGGACTAAGTGTAGCTGTCCTTGACCAAAGGGATTTTGCGTTTGGTACATCCAGTCGGTCAACGAAGCTTGCTCATGGAGGATTCCGATATCTCGCTCAAAACGAGTTTGGGTTGGTTCGGGAAGCTACCACTGAAAGGAATTGGTTACGGACGAAGGGACTTCCTCATATGACCCGACCAACCCGATTTTTGTATCCAATCCTGGAAGCCGGACAACTGGGAAATCTTGAATTACCAAAGAGTTGGAGTTATCGAACAGTTCGATTAGGCGCCTTTTTCTACGACTTTCTCTGTGGTTTTAAGAGTTTCAAAAATGGGAGAGGTATAAAGAAAATTGATGTCATTCATGATTTAGAACCCCTCTTGAATACTTCCCGATTGAAAGGCGCTGTTATGTGGTATGACTCGAATATTGATGATGCACGGTTAGTCATTGAAATTCTCAAAGAAGCAATGCTGAAAGGGAAGGTCCTTCCCATGAATTATGTGCGTGTTATGGGATTTACCTATGATTCCACACAACGGATTAATGGTGTTGAAGCTGTCGAAGAGAGGAATTCCACCTCGGAAACATTCCAAATCCGAGGGAAGGCAATCGTCAACACAACAGGCGTATGGGCTGATGAGCTCCTCTCTTTCAATCGAGAAGTGAAAGAAAATATTCTTCGACCTACTAAAGGCGTACATTTAGTATATCACCGAAAGGATTTCCCCATAAATGATACGTTTGCTATGAACTCTATTGATGATAGGAGATTTTTCTTTGCCATACGACGCAACGAATGGATCCTAGTAGGGACAACGGATACCGATTATTCCGGAGATCCATCTGAAAGTTATTGTACTCGTGAAGATGCAGACTACCTTCGGAACACTATCAGAATTCTCTTTCCAGAAGCAAAAATTGATGATGAATATATTCATGGTAGTTATGCTGGTTTTCGTCCCCTAGTAGCCGAAATTGGGAAAGCAGAAAGTGATGTTTCACGAAAACATACCGTGTTAGAACGAGAAGATGGACTCTATAGTTTACTTGGAGGAAAATTAACCACCTTTCGCAAAATGGCAGAAGATCTGCTTGTAAATCACATCAGAAAGAACCGACACCAACATGAATTAGCAAGATTTAGTGGAAGAAAGAACCTCACAAAAATTGCCTTTGCCATTACGATTGCTAAGGAAGCGTGGGAATCAAGTCCAGAAATTAAGAACGCAGAGTTTCACCCGCATATTCTCCTTCATCTCTACCAACAATATGGGCGTGGAGGCCTCACTATTCTCCGTGAAGTTTCGCGGCATCCTGACATGGCTCAAAGATTACTAGACGAGCCAGCATATCCCGTTGAGGTTGCTCCATGGATAGCTGGCGAGATAGACTATGTTGTACGACATGAGGCGCCTTTACATTTGGAGGATGTCCTGTGTCGTCGTATGGAAGTCTGTTGGACAGTCCGACCTGAATACCAAGGAAAAATCGCAGCGATAGCTGCTTCGCGGATGGGTCAGATCCTTGGATGGTCTCAGAAGACAAAACAACAAGAAATTAGCCGCTACATCAATTATGTCCGCAAAAATAGTTTCTTCTTCGAAGGAGAAATTCCCATTCCAAAACTCTGAAAATTGTTAAACCCCACAACTTTTTGAGCCTAGTCCACGGGTCTAGAACGGGGAATTGTTGCATTGACAACACGTTCAAGGTTTCAAACTGATCGCCTTTGGGTTCTGATTACAATAATACTCTTTATTCTCGCACTTTCGTCCCATATCTGGATTCAACTCACGGGGGGATACAGCGCAGGTGCCTATCTTGATATGATTCCCCACTTTCTCTTTGGGGCCGCAATTTGTGCATTACTTCTCAACTTCAACTTGAGCCG
>JBHLNC010000204.1:0-4362 GCA_048937435.1 Promethearchaeota archaeon
GCATTGTGGCATTTGGTCTCCCGACGGGACTAGCTCTCAAAGTAGGACGAGAACTCGGTCGTCTCTTCCTCGAACAGGATGAATTCGACGCTGCAGTCTTCTATGGAAATGGCTCCAAAGATTTCATGGTCACATCGGTTCTGAGACGCTGTCAATTTAATTTTGCACTTAGTCAATGGACATGGCATCGAGAATATTTCCCTACAGCCTTCGACCATGTAGCTCCCCAACATCGCATACTAGGTGTGTCACCAGACACACACCTTCCAAGCTCAAAACTATCTAGGAGTTAAAAATGAACGATCAGATTAGATCCGAAAAATCCATTTCAAAACTGGGAACAGAGAAATTACCTCTCCCACGAAAACGTCGAGGTCCAGGCAGAGGAATAGGGCAAAAACGAATAGTTCAAGAAAGACTGGAGACTCTTGACACGATTTTTGATAATCTACAGGAAATGTATTACTTCCTCTCACAACAAGGTCACATGATCATAAACGAAAGTGGCTCAATGCTTGCATCCCAATCCCATCAAAATCTCGATCAACTCTTGAAGCTGTTAGAGGACTTTCTTTGGGTTATTAATTGTGCAATTGCTAAAAACGGTGGACAAGCCAAACTCCCCTAAATTAACCTCTGTTGGCGACCTGGGGTGGGTTGAACTACGTGTATCTCTTCTAATCGTTCTTCAAATCCAAGAAGAAATCCATTAAGTTTTGAAGCGGGGACAATGGGAATTCGATCATTAAATTGGATATCCTCATGCATCATTGTCACGAGTATTGGAACAAATAATGGTGCCTGCCAATCTAAACACTCAAGGTCAGCCTGAAACCGGGCAAAATTGTTCGCTAAGATTTTTGTCCGAAGTAGTTGCTCTTCAGTGGCTGTGCGGAGAACTGAGGCTTTTCCCAATCGTACACCGTATTGTTTACAATCAACACAAAAGAGAGTGGGCTTCCGTCGGGCGATGATGTCAATTTCGAATCGACGATTAGTTGAAAATCGGAAGCGATGGTGCACTTGAAAATCATAATAGGTAAAGACATGAGCCACGAATTCTTCAAACTCTTGCCACGTCAACGATTGCAATATTTGACGGGCAGGTTCTCCAAGTTGTAATGCCCTTATGGCCACCTGAACCTTGGCGTAACCTGGAAATAACCAATACTTCTCAGTTTCACGTTGCAGGATATTGCCTTCTTCTAAAGAAACTAGAAAGGAAGATTCTTGGGCAAATTCAGATACTTGATCCTGGTGAATTGAGGTAACGCCTTGCGTAACCGCTAGAAGATTACGCAGCTGTGTCCCATTCTGAAATGACGCTAGAACTCGCTCTCCATCATGTAGCCAATCCAGCTGAACTCACCTCAAACTCACTCTCACTAGTGAAGAAATTAGACGTCTAATGCACGCAAAGCTACTTTGATTTCTCTTAGTGCATTATTGATACCACGAAGGAAAAACCGTGTATTCCGTGGAACCAACGCGGCTAATATCACATACTTACCATCTTGTAGCTGGGTGGATTTGCAGACGAGTATCCCATTTTCACACCGAATTGTGATGTCGCGGATAGCACCGAGAGTTAATTCCTCCCTAGCGCGATCTGCTGCATTATGAACAAAACTGCCCATTGCAGCCGCAACCTTTTCATCAACACCTCGGCGAACAGCCGATGCGATGACAAACCCTTCATCTGTGGCAATGATGCTTGCTTTAACTCGTCCTGAGCTATTCAAATCCTCTAAGATCTTTGTTAGCGCATCAACAGTTGAGGACATCTATCAGTTCCTCCAATAACCAGTTTCCACCGCTGCACTTCACATCATATTTAGTACAACGGCTTATAAATTCCGCTTGCATTCATTTTTTCTTCTCTTCGGAGAACAGTTCCCTCGACACGTAACTATTTAGAGAACCTCTCCCTTCAGAACCCACTACTTGTGGTGGAATTCACGATGAGCTTAGAACTCCGCAATACATGGATTATCATCACGACGATCATCATCACAGTTGGTTCTCTGGTGCTACTCTTTGCCCGAAACCGAATAACCTGGGTTCATCGCTACAATGACAACTTTCTTGGTGTGTTTGGCATTGAATCGAGTCATGTTCCGTGGGTTCGATATCTTGCGAGTTGGATATTAGGAACCTGTATCTCAACTGTGCTTCTCACACTTGTAATCAACATGGGGTTCACCGTGTATTTATTGTCAGGTTTTTCTGGCATTCCTCTTGATCCAGTTGTCATCTCATTAGCTATTGGAGCAATCATTCTCGCGATTATCCTGCTTATCGCTGCTATTCCGCCAGTTCTTGCCATGCCCTTAGCCTGTCCTACGGCCCTTGGAGTTTTTATTTTCCTTACTCAGTTCGGCTACGAATACATCCCCGGATTACCCTCTACCCTAGTGTATAATCTCAGTTATCTCAGCACATTACTCTATCTTGGGACAGTCGCCATCGGTTTCGTCGCCATTTTCCTATCCTTTTACCTTCTCCTCCGCACTTACATCATCACTCCCTTACTACAGCGAAGGCGGGCAGCATCTAGCGAAGAGGAAGTCAACACCGAATGACAATCTAGTTCAGAATTAAAGGCCAGTTAGAATCGCTGAGAAAATAAAAAGAGGGGCTTGGACAATCCCAGAGAAACACACTCGCCGATGAGATTGCCCACAGCCAAGTGGGACTTCTATATAGATCTAGAAGTCATGAGGCATCAGAGTCTTGCGCTTGTTTGCCTTGGCTCGATGGGTTGCCTTCGTAACCATTTTTTCTACCATGTCATCGATGGCCTGGTAAGCTGCAGCAGAAACTTGGAAACCCATTTGATGAGCTTTTTTGGCAATTGCTTTCTTGACAATTTTATCTACAGCCAATTTTAATTCCTCCAACGGAACTACACGGCTTCTCCTCCCATCAAAATATGAGAAGAAATACCGCTAAAATGGGCTCTGGCGGCTTCTCCTATTAAAAGGTTTGGGTCGCCCTTATTTATCGCTCTAAATATATAAATCGCCTCAATTTTCTCATAACAGGCATTTATTCAGAGTTTGAACTGAATTCCCTGCTGTTCAAGTGCTTTTTCTAAAACTTGCTGTCGATATTCAAAATTCCGAATAGCCTCACCAAGCATAGGAAGCAGTTCTAGATCCTCTCCTTTGAAACTCTGGTGGAGATTTTCGAAAGCAAGGATCAAATCAGTACCAACTGCTTGAGCTCCAACCGCTGCCATAAGCAACGCTTTTCGTTCTTCAAAGGTGTCAGTGATTTCACTCTGTGCAAGCAACCAATAGAACACTGGTTTAATGAGCTTAAACGCCCAAAGGAGACCAAAGAATTGCCACATCTGAGCTCGGGGTTCCTTTGGCATCTCAAGAAGTTGACGGATGATACCAGTGACTTCCTTTCGTGCTTCAATAAACTCTTCAGCCGCCTGGGCAAAATCACCCTTTTTGGCTAGTTCACTTCCCGAATTCATGAGTTCAAAATATCGTTTAGGGAGATCATGTATCGTAGCAAAAGTGCGGAGTTCATCCTCAAGCTTCTTCATATCCTTTTCCGATTCTTTTTCGTTCACGGCGAATGTAACCTCCTTCGCTTGCGATCTCTTTGAAAATCTGGTAATCCTTATCTGATAACCGTAGGAGTTGAGCAGCCTCTCCATCGGGGATTTCTGGTGATTGGGCAAGAAGTCGAGCTACATCTTCGATTCGCTCCCGGACTGTTAGGAAAGCAGTCTCAGAAATTGTACGAAGTTCGGCGCCCTTTTCACCCAATGTTTTTTCGGCATGGGCAACGGTGTTGGCAATATTCAAGGGTTGTGGATCAAATCCAACGGGTAACACAACGTGTTCTTCAACAAGGAGACAGACATAAGTGAGTCCCATTTTCGAAGAGTTAGCGAAGGTGGCTTCATAAGCACGATTGGGCAAGCTTAGAATGAAGGACATATTTGCGGGACGATCTCGTAAAACTTGTAGCGCTGCTCCTGCATCCTCAAAGTACATGACGGGAATCCGACGTCGACGCATGGTTTGGAGCGCACGAATCACCGACTGATTGCGTGTCTTCCGACCTACTGCCAAGATAGGGGCTCCTCGCAAGAGGCCATAAAGAAGAATGTCAAGGCCAGGACCGAATCGTCGCCACAGGCGAATTATCGCAGGGCGAAGCTCCATTAATTCTGGAGGTTTTTCGAAGGTGGGAAGGTAATCTTGCACTACTTCCCTGGCAATTGGAATGAAGGCTCGAAATGGTGCCACTTCTCCTGTCCATCGCCGTAATTCCTTCTGATATCGATCCAGAAACAACGCATTCAACGTTTTCAATACGGCCATTATCGAAACATCATCA
>JBHLNC010000205.1:0-4353 GCA_048937435.1 Promethearchaeota archaeon
AATCTTTGTTGCTGATGGCGGATCTGGGCTGTACATCGCTAACGTATCTGATCCATATGCACCAGTACATATGACGGCTGTCGGTGGTATTGGTAACATTACTGCTGTTGACGTTCAAGGACACTATGTGTACGTAGTTGGATGGGGTGGTGGTGGGAATGGCATTTACATGTATGACATCACTGACATCAGTAGTCCACAACTTGCAAGTACTCAAGCTGTTATCAATGAGCATTGGGATATCTTTGTAGACGGTGACTATTACCTAGGTGCGAACAATTACTTCTTCTATTCAGCGAATATTACGAACCCGTATAGTTACCATCTGGCAGATACACCATCTGATTTATCATGGAACGCCTCAGGCGTTTGGGGTTACGGACCCTTTGCTATCATGGCTGGTGGTCTGGCAGGAACTTTGCTCTGGAATACTTCCGATATCTACAACATGAGTCCAATTGGTAGTTATATGGGTGCAACTAAAGCTAGGGCGGTCACCATCGCAGGTGACTTTGCCTACATTGCTAATAGAGACAGTCTCCATATTTGTCGAATCTACACTAGCCCCGGATACAATTACGTGCCTGGAAGCACAATCGCTCAATCAGCAGGAATCGATGCTACCTCTGAACAAATTGTGAGTGCCACCATCACTCAAACGGCTTACATCCCTGCTGGAACAAGTGCTACTTGGTTCCTCTCTTCAGATGGTGTCACCTGGGAACCCTGCACGCCAGGCATACTCCACACCTTCGGTGTACAAGGGAGTACCCTGCAATATCGTGTAGAACTCATCACCGCCCGTACAGACCACAGTGCCCATATCTACAACATCACAATTAGCTACACTCACACACAACCTCCATCCGCGCCTGCTCTCACTGATCCTGGCACAGAAGCTCCCGCAGGTGACATCGTAATTAGCTGGGCTGCCTCCACCGATCCCGATGGAACCATTGACCACTACGAACTTCAAAGCAGTAACGGCGTAGCCTTCACAGTTGTCCTAGCAACCTATCCAACATCTAACACTAACTACACCGTGAGTGCCCCTACGTCGGGATTATTCTTCTTCCGAGTTCGGGCTGTTGACGATGACGGCGCCTATTCCGACTGGAGTAATGTCGAAGACATTGTTATCACTGGTGGACTCCCACCACCTCCGCCCATTCCTGGCTTCCCCATCGAAGCCATCGCACTTGGAGCTCTCATTGCTCTTGGTGGCGGCATTGTCTATCGTCGTCGGAAGCGGTAACCACCGCTTCCCTTCCCTCCTTTTTTAGGATTTTTTTGGTTACTTTTTCAAATTTCACAAGCTATAACGTGACCTGAGTCCATTTCTTCAGGTAAAAACGGAATTGATCTTGACCAATAGTATACTTGTAATATTAGTTGATGTTACATACTGGTTTATGACCAATCAGACCTCTTCAACACAAGAAAGCCGCTTGAGACAGATATTACCCTGCGCGCTAGCTTTGGCGATTTTCATCATCCCAACGATAATCACACTAGTTGTGTTGCCTCTTGCTGGACCAATAATGGCATTTTGGGCAGGTATGGTTGCCTTCCTTGTAATCTTAGGAATCTGCATTCTTATCTGGTGGTTCGGTCGCCCACCAAAATGAACAAGCTCTTCAGGATTCACCGCTAACAAGTGGAAAAACAGATAGTCATGTGAAATGAAAGGATGAAAGAAAAGGTGGTTGGAGGAATACTTTGCACTCAGATGTGAAAGTAAAAATCATTGCTCTTTTCCACATCTTCGTCGCCATTGTACTCCTTATTATCACGATTATCATATACCCCGCTACCTTTTTTTGCACCAGCACACCGCTTGTTTCGTTTCAACTATTTGTATTAAGCTGGTGGATTTGGCGACTTCCGAATTTTGATTCTTTTAAAGAACGATGGATGATTTTCACTTCAAAGAAACCGTTATTGACACCTGAAGAACACGAACAAAAGTTCCGACGTACTTGGCTTATTCAATTTGGCTTCATCCTAATATGGGGCTGGATATGTGCATTGATATTTTGGGGGTTAGCCACTGGATTACTATTGTTGGGTGGTTGTGCTCCAATTTCAATTCTCCTTATTGCAGATTTTTTCGCTGCTGTCGCTGGATGGGTTCTCGGAGGAGCCTGGGTAATCCAGGGTGTCTTTAAAGATTAATTCATTAATGTTGCCTTGAAGTAGGAAGAAGAGCGCTTACTATCTTAGAAATTAAATTTCTCTGCAGGCTGTCGTCCCAGTTCAACAAAGACATCGCGGCAATCACGGATATCTTCTAGCCAAACAAATTCATTATCACCATGATACCGAGTACCGTCTCGTAAGGCACCAAAGGTGATTACTGGGATTCCAACATTGGCCAGGTAGATGCCATCATCAAAGCCAAGATCAGCACCCAGATAGAACTCTCTATTCAACGTCTTTTCAGCAGTTCGGTGGAAAAGTTGAACCCAGCGATGGTTGGGGTCCGTGTAGTAGCCACTCGTCTTATTCGTGATTTCTACTTCAGCCTGTAGACCGAGTTTTTTTGCTTGCTGTTCGATGAAAGTTTTCGCATCAGTTGCAGCTTTGTCTGGATCTTCTTCAGGGATTGTACGACGGTCAAATCGGAACTCACATTCACCTGGTATGATGTTTTCTTTCTGCCAGGCTTTCACCATGCTCACAGAGATTCGTCCATAAAGGTGGGGTTTAATCGCTGCTGGAGGGCCCTTGATTTTGCTTCGAACCGTTTCTTTGACTGTTTCGTGATACTCTTGGAGGGTTTGGATGAGCTGGCTGGCACGGTAAATAGGGTTATCCAGAATATCTGGGTTACCGCTATGTCCTCCTTCTCCTTTGACAATTACCTTGCCCCAAACGGATCCACTTGCTCCAATGCCAACATATTGAGAACCCGCATCGACCACAATCCCTGCGTTACCACGGATTTGTGCCTGTTTAATCAAGTATTCGATACCACCAGGACCCCCGGTTTCTTCATCACAGGCAGCACAGAGCTTCAGATTAATGTCAATCTCTTCATCGAGGAGCCTACGCATTGCCCCTAACACAATTACAATGCCCGATTTGTCATCGGCTGCTCCCCGCCCGAATGCCTTATCATCGATTATCGTTAGTTCATAGGGATTCGTTTTCCACTTCTCTCTTTCTACAGGTACTATATCGTAATGTGTAAAAAACAAAATCGAGTGGGCTGCTCCCGCATTCAAATCGACAACCACGTTAGGACGAGGTTCACCGTCCTCCGTTGCACTTTTTCCATCGATAATCTGTGCATCTAGTCCAAGGGTCTCTGTCGTCGTCTTGATAAAGTCAGCGCATTCGGAATAATTCTTTCGCGTTGTTCCTGTGTTAGTTGTGTCGATAGCTACCAGCTTACGAAGCAGATCGATTTCCCATTTGATATCCGTCCATGTCATGATACTCACTGCTATCTAAGTCAATTCATTCAACACTCATTCTTTTGTCTCTTTAAGGATAATGGAAAGAAATGCTAAGCTTAATTTGTTGAAGAACCCTCTTAACTTGACTAGGGGTTGTAAAAAAAGGAGGGAGGAGTAGTTATCCCTTCTCTTGGATTATGGACTACTCCTTTTTGAAGAATGTGCCTCGGAAGAAGTAGATTATGATGATGATTACGATGATCAGGACGATCATCACACCGTATGCTAGTAGTCCAACAGTATCAGGGTGGAATGGTCTCTGACCCCAGAAGACACCGAAGTTGAAGAGCTGTAGGCCAAACCAGTCAGCCCAGGTGCTTCCACCCATTAGACGGATGATAGCGAGGATGATGATGATAATGGCAATGATGAGGCACCAAGCCCACCAATTCTTCTTAAAGAATTCTGCCATTTTTTATTTCTCCTCCTCGCCTCCAGTCCATAGCCAGGTCGGTCGCATGAAGTCAGGGAAGAGCTTTAGAATAATCCATAGGGGGATAATTGATTGTACCACATAAATGAGGTAAGTACCACCAAGGAATGACGCGATCATCTCAGCTTCGAATGAAACCAGTCCGACTAATGCCAGTTCGAAGTTGAATATTGTTAATGCTAAGGCTTCAGCAATAGCAATTACAACAGAAATGATGATCAGCGAATAGATTCCTCCCCACATGTCACGCTTGTCAAAAATGTGCTTGCTGAGTATTGATAGTATAATGCCTATTAGTGGGTAATAGATTACATCACAGAAAGGTACGGATGACGGGAGACCGATTAGAATCCCGACACCGACTGCGACCCATGGACCCCCTGCGAATGCGGCGATGACGTTGATGCTTTCTCGAATGTCTAAGACGTAGGGTGGATATAGTGGAATTACTAGTCCGAG
>JBHLNC010000206.1:0-4345 GCA_048937435.1 Promethearchaeota archaeon
AGTTGCCATTTCTTCTTTTGTTCGTCGGTGAAATGGATAGTGTAGCCTTGGGGAGTTACATCGTCGGATTCGAAGTGGGTTTTGATTGAGATGTCGGTGAGGTGTTGGTTTCCAATTAGACTTGACAAGAATCCTGCTTTTTCGAGTTTGTCGCCCATGTGGAGCTTGATGATGTTAATTGTACACCACGAGAATTGGGCAGCAATCCAATTCCATTCATCGATCGCAGCGTAGTCACGGAGTCCCCATGAATGATCACGGTGGCCAAAGCATTCAATTTTGTGTTCTGTACCGTTGGCGAGGCGAATCGTGCCATCGACGAAACAGCCTTGTTCATAGTGTTCTTGTTCGAGTACGCCTTTGAGATAGGATTGGGTGGAGTCATAAGCGAAGGGATCAAAGCGTCCAGCAAAATCGAGAGCGATAAACCGTTTGCCGTCATCAAAGCGAATTTTCCACAATTCATTGGGTTCAACTAGTTCGAATCGGAGTTTCCCATCATTGAGATCGTCGAGTTTGCCTGGTGTAGGCAAGGAGTTTAGGTAGATGTCGGTTTCACCCTCGATGAGAAAAGCAGCGAGATAGTCCCTTTTTGGGACATTAGGATATGCTGAGATATAAAAGAAAGCACAGAGTTTAACTTCGGGATCGTATAACTGGAAGTAGTAGGATTCCTTCCAGTCAGGTGTTGGCTTTGGATTGTGGAATCCTTCATCTGAAGGTGGAACTTCACTGGACATGATGTGTCACGACTGTTAATCGATGAGTTCGTAGAAGGACGGATCTTTGTCACATTCTTTTTTGCTGCGGAAGAGCCGTGCCCAAGCGGGATGCCCCATGGAATTGAGCATCAACTCGATGTAATCGCCTACGAGGTTTTCGTCTAACCCCATGGTGATTTTGTCGGTGATGTTGCCCATGTCAGTGAAAATGTAGAACCATTTCAAGAAGACAGAGGATCCTGCCTTCAGCCGTGTGATGTCGTCCCATTCAGCGAATTCAAGGTAGAGTTCAGTTTGGACATCAGTGGCAAATTTTTCAAGGTCGGTGAGGGTGTTGAAAGGTGTGGTTTCGATTTTATCACCGTAGCGAGTGAAAAGGGCGAATTGGGTGATATGGTCGGTGTAATCCTCAGGTTTGGGAAAGAGAGTGGCAAAATCAGTGAAGATTAACTCTTCCATATCTTTCAGGACGAGTGCAACGGAGATATTAGGTACCGGGGATTTTGCTTCGGTGTCATGCCAATCCCAGATAAGTCGAGACCCATCATAGAGGGGTGAGAATTCTCTGAAGATGAGGACTTCATTTTCGCTAATAGGATATGGACCCATTTCATGAATGCTTGCTCGACATTCGCAGTAGGAGAGAAATTCAGCAAGGTAAAGTTGGGCCATCGTGCGTTTGAGCTTGTTAACCTGATCTTTATTGATTGGTTTGAGTTCTTGTTTGACCATATCCAATATGTTGTCAGGGAGAACTTGAGCAGTGTCGTTATTTTCAGCAGCTAAAGGTGTGTCACTATCATAGTAGTTGGTTGCCATGCGATACCAGAAATCAATCATAAATTTCGCTTCATTGCGACGTTCAGGGGTTTCGTTTTCAGCACCACCTGCATCGAAAAGGTCTTGCATCCGGCCTAGCCCCCATAATCCGATGAAAGCCCAAACTCCGAGTACATTGGGGTAAGCAGCCAGTGTTCGACAGCGTTGACCGATTTCTTCTGGTGCGATGTGTTCTGCTAGTTGTTTGAAAAGGCCATATTGGTATCCTCGGTAGATTTGAGCACAGGCAACACTGTTGTAAGCTGTTACAGGAAACAGTTTAGATTCAAGAGCGGTTCGTTGAGATAGAAGATAGGTGCTTGCAGCACTAGCTCGACGAAGTAATGTGTTTGCTTTGTTGGTGCTGATATCTCCAATCATAGATGCTCAACTCGTGGAGCATAGATGATTGGTTTGTACATTAAAAACTATATCACGAACGAATACTTGCCTGAGATCATTGCTGATTATAAGCGTTCATCCAGTGCACGTAGTTGTTCGAGCATTTTGAGTCGGTCAGTGATATCTCGGAAGATTCCGCGGAAGCCAAGAAGGGCTCCGTTCTCATCGAAGATAGGACTTCCACG
This sequence comes from Promethearchaeota archaeon, assembly GCA_048937435.1. Taxonomy (GTDB): domain Archaea; phylum Asgardarchaeota; class Hermodarchaeia; order Hermodarchaeales; family Hermodarchaeaceae; genus Hermodarchaeum. The sequence continues at coordinate 2,129 of JBHLNC010000206.1, forward strand.
TGCTTCGAGGGTAACATCGGAGTGATCGCGGTGGACAAACTGGATGACGAGGGTTCGAATGGGCCGTTGTTTTTCAATGAGTTCAGCGAAGGTTTGTTGTGCTCTTTCGACATCTTCGGGTCGGAGAAAGTCACAAGGTGTCTGTCCTAGGACTTGACCGGCTGAAAAGCCAAGAATATCCTCAACGGCGCTATTGCTGTAGGTGATTGTCCCTTTGAGATCGAGCTCCCAGACCCAATCGGATAAATCTTCAACGAGCGCTCGGAATTTTTCTTCAGATTCAAGAAGCGCAGCTTCAGCTTTTTTGCGTTCAGTGATATCTGAATACGCAGCTTGAATTGCAGGTTCTCCTTCGTACTCAATGACGTTGGCAAAGATTTCCACCCAAAGAACACTTCCGTCTTTTCGGACCATTCTGTATTCATATTGGGGAGGTGCGGATTTGCCTTCTAGTCGGCGTTTTATACGGGTTAGAACCAGTTCTTGATCAGAAGGATGAATGAGGTTCTGGACTTTCTTTGGCGACAATGCAAGGAGTTCTTCGAAACTATATCCAATCATTTTAGAAAAGGCTTCATTAGCAAAGAAAATTCGAGGTGGGTCACCCTGTGAAATAACGATGCCATAGAGTGATTGTTCAACAAGGTTGCGGTATTTCACTTCCGATTCTTGCAATGCTTGTTCGGCAATTTTTCTCTCAGTAACATCGATGCTTGTGACTTGCAGGGCGGGTTTCCCTTGGTAGTCGATTTGTTTCACAAAGACTTCGACCCACATGGGTACACCATCCGGCCGTTGAAGCCGAATTTCATATCGGTCAGGGACAGGTTTACCGGCAGCGCGGTCTTGCATTCGGTGTTGTAATATCTCGATATCCTCAGGATGAATTAGGTTCCAAAACAGGTCTGGTGGTCCATCAATGAGTTCTTTTGGTGAGGTTTGGAGTTGGTCCATCAGTTGTGGATTGGCAAAGACGATCCGCCCATCTTGAAAGATAACGATACCTTGGAGGGATTGATCGACTAGTGCACGGTACTTAGCTTCAGATTCACGGACCGCTTCTTCACTGCGTTTCCGGTCTGTGATATCTTCCAAATTTCCTTCATAAAATTCAATATTGCCTTCCGGGTCTCGAATAGCACGAACTGAGAGTTCTACCCAAATAATTTCGCCATCTTCACGTTTGAATTCCGTTTGGAATCCAGTGACAACATCTTCCCGAGCTATTGTAGCCTCCCATTGTTTTCGTGCTTGTGGGTTGAGATAGAAGCTGGAGGCATTTCGCTCAAGAAGTTTTTCTTTCTTTTCAAATCCCAGAATTTCCACTAATGCAGGGTTTCCATCTAGAATAGCACCATCTGGAGTAGTTCGGTATAATCCGACTGGGACACTGTCGAAAAGGCTTCGATATCTGGCTTCAGCTTCTTTACGCTCACTAATATCACGAATAACTCCAATGAACGCCGTGGGGTTGCCATCGGCATCTTTGAGAACAGCCGCGTTAAGCTCAGCAGGATAGCGCGAACCATCACGGCGGAGAAGAGTGTATTCCAAGGTTCCAGATTGTCCTGTTTGCATTGTTCTTTGTAGATTCTCCATAGCGAATGGAACATCTTCGGGATCAATAAGCTCGAATGCGCTTACTCCTAGCAACTCTTTTTCATCATCAACTCCATACAATTGCAATGCTTGTTGGTTGATCACTATTATATTGCCTTCTAAATCTGTAACTGTAATTGCGTCGGGTGATGTTTCGACTAACGTTCGGTATTTCTCTTCACTTTCTTTGAGTGCTAGCGATGCTCGTTTTTGATCGGTGATATCTTCCAATGATCCCTCATAATATTGGACAGACCCTTCCTCATCTCTGATGGCTCGGAAAGTATCATGAACCCAAATCATTTCGCCATCTAATCGTTTGAATTGCACATCATGACCGGTCACAATACCCTCTTGACCGAGAATTTCTTCGTAATGCTCTCTTGCGTCACGGTCGACATAGAAATCGGATGCATTCAAAGCGAGAAGCTCGTCTTTATCCTTGGCTCCAAGCAGTTTTATGAGGGCAGGATTGGCATCGATAATTTGTCCATCTATGCTGGTTCGATATAAACCGACAGGCAACTCGTCGAATAATCCGCGGTATCGGGCTTCGGATTCTTGGAGTTTGATGTCTGCCTCTTGGCGTTCTGTAATATCAATGAAAGTGGCTTGAAC
>JBHLNC010000207.1:0-4320 GCA_048937435.1 Promethearchaeota archaeon
ATCAAAAGAGAAATGATCAAATCCGTTGGCCCTACAGCCATTACATCCTCCACTCATTACAATCCAGATACTGAGCTCCTAAAAATTTTTGCACAAAAACACTTCGTGTCGACCTAATATCCATTAACTTGCCAAACTAAACAGATCCTCAAGAGCGGTTTTTCACTATTCCTCAGGTTGAGCCGGCTCCGGATCCTCCGACACCACAAACAAATGTTCATCCTTCAGCGTGAACGCTGCCATCTCAAACGTATTGGTCATTGTAATGGCTTTCTTTGGGCATACAGCTTCACAAGTACCACAGAAGATACAGCGGTCGAACCTGAATTCAGGTTTCTTGTTGGTTTTTGTTTTGGTGGATTCTACCATGGTGATTGCGGTGGCGGGGCAGTCGCGACTGCAAAGACCGCAGCCGGTGCATTTTTCAATGTCGTGTTCGATTTTGCCGCGGAGACGTTCAGGGCGGACAGCCTCTTGGAAGGGGTAGCGGATGGTCGCGGTTTTCCGTCTGAGAACTGTGCCGAGGATTTCGCCTTCCATTGCTCCAGGTCGTGGCATGTTTTCTTTTCACACTCCTTAGGGGATGAAAGTTAGGAACCAGTTCATTATCCATGGCCAGGCGATGACGACGCCGACCAAGAGTAAGCTGATAGGGATGACCCAGGTCCAGCTGATGTGGGCGATTTGGTCGATACGGTATCGGGCGAAGAGGGCTTTAATATTCGAGAGGAGGAGCACAATAAACGTGGTTTTTACGATGAACCAGAAGGTATAGTAGATTGCTGCAATCGCTGGGTTGAGAAGGAAAGGCATGTTCAATGTGATCCAGGCTAGGTATTCACCCGAGGTGATGGTAACGTGTGCCCATGGGTTACTGATAAAGACGAAGAAAATTTCAGGTCCGAGAGGTCCTGCCAAAAAAATGACGGTACCAAGTGCCGCACCGAGTAGGACTTCAAAGTCGTTGGAGAGCCGGAAGAAAGCCAGTTTCTTGCCAGAAAATTCAGTTTCCCAACCGCCCACAATTTCAGTTTCAGCGATGGGAGCGTCGAAGGGGATGCGCTCTGCTTCTGCCTGGGCGGCAAAGAGAAAGATGATGAATAGCGCGAAGAATGCCGGGTTCAGAATGAGGGGGAGACCCAGGTTCGCTTGGTACCAGAGGACACCCGTGAGACTCAGGCTCCCAGCGACCATACCGCCAACGAAAAGAGCGAGGAGTAGGGGAATTTCAAAAGCCAGCATCTGAATGATACCCCTAACAGCCCCCGTATAACCAAAGCGATTCGATGAAGCCCAACCCGCCATGAACAACATTAACGTGAACATCGTGCTGAAGAAACCGATTACGAGGAGATCACCTTCAAAGAACATGATGCCTGTGACGCCAGAAATTGGCACAAGCATAAGCACAGTGAGTGGAATTGCCAACGCAAGGATGGGTGTCAAAGTGAACGCAACCTTATCAGCGGCTGCAGGTGTTACATCTTCCTTAGCCATGAGTTTGACAAAATCCGCAAATGGTTGCAGAATACCCCGCCACCCAGTATGGGTGGGTCCAATGCGGTGTTGTTGGTCAGCATAGAATTTACGGTCAACCCATTCTAAGTAAAGGGCATACCCCATGAGGAAGAGGAACCCGGGGAATATTATAATCATAGCAAGTGTAGTGATTGGATCCGGCACCGTTTGGGCACACTCCAGTGGGTCACCATTATGATTCGCTTCTGCTAAAAAAGCCTTCTACTCCCACAAAATTTTCCAAAAATACATGGGTATAGGATTAGCGATGACATCTGGATAAATTAAATTTTCATTCTAAGCTACAATATTGTGCCAACCCATCGTGAAAGGCAAAGTATCCGAGCCAAACTTCGGGTTGTATAACCATCTCCCCATTGAGATCGATGTAACCAAATAATCCATTTCCCACTGCTACCGGTGCTAGTCCTTCACTGAAATTATCGACCTTTAGGTATGTTGGGGGGATAACAACCGCACCAGATTTATCAATAAAACCCATTTTGCCATCTTTTAAAAAGGCTGCTCGGTTCTGATGAAAACTAGATAGAAATTCATGTTGTGGTTTGATAACAAAATCTCCCAATTTATCTATAGCTCCCCATTTACCATTAACTTTTACAACAGCTACTCCTTCTGAGAACTCAAATGCGCCCTCGAACCACAAATGTGACACTAGCTTCCCTGAATCGTCAATAAAGTTGTAAAGCGGTTCATGTCCTCTATGAACACGAACATAAGGGAATTTCGTTGGATTTCTGAATCTACCTATTGCGGATAGATATATTGCAAAGCAAATATCTGATGAGTTAATGCTACTATGGAACGCATTGTTTTCAAGATTAACTCTAACTCTATTTTCAAGATCAAAGTCAATAGCTAATTCTTGTTTGGTAACAGTAACTCTGAAAAAATCTTCCACAGGCCTATCGACCTTTTCAAAAATTGGTGGAATTCGATATGGCATTTGACTTGAACCCTTGGATAGAACATTTCTATCAAAAATGCAAAACCTTTCCACTTGATCTTCTCTAGCTGTTTTTACTATAATCAAATCCTTGTGAATAGGCAAACCTTCTTTGTACAATGGAGGGAAAACGTAATCACCTCTCTTGTCAATGTACCCCATGAATTGACCTGAATACAAGACTTTGTTCTCTCGAACTACTTGCATCCATGCTTCAATGGTCGCCCATCCATCAGAAAACCTACCTAACCCCTCCACTCGAAACTTCCTGAATTCTATTCCTGTTCCTTCAGGGAATTTTGGTGCATCAAAACCCCAAATATAGAATTTCCCTGCCGTGTTGATATATCCCCATCCCTCATCAAAATATACCGCTGCTAATCCCTCACTGAATGGGAATGCTTTATCGAATTGGGGTTGGATAATTACCTTTCCTGTTTTGTTGACATACCCCCATTTTGTTCTTATCTGCACGCGATTAAGATCTTCATCTAGTTTCTCAGGTACCCAATCGTATAATCTTTCAGTAACAAACTGTCCAGTTTTATCAATATACCCCCACTTCTCCCCAAGCTTAACAGCAGCCAATCCATTATGAAAATCCTTGGCATCATCAAATCGCGCTTCAATTGCAATTTGACCCTGTTTGTTGATAAAACCATGCTTGTACTTTTTCGACATACAGAGTACATTGGCGGTATTTCAAATTAGTATTATGTATACAATACATCACGGACCTTTTACAAATTTGAGTGAGACGGAATTAATACAGTAGCGTAACCCGGTCTTATCTCGCGGTCCATCCTCAAACACATGCCCAAGATGCCCCCCACAATTCTTGCACAAGACTTCTATCCGCCGCATCCCCTGCGAAAGATCGAGTTTCTCCACAATTTTGTCCTTATCTAGGGCATCATAGAAACTCGGCCAACCACAACCCGAATCAAATTTTTCATCAGATGAAAAAAGTTCCACACCACAACCCACACACTTGTACGTGCCCTTCTCTTTATGCTTCCAATATTGCCCCGTGAAAGCGCGTTCGGTTCCCTTCTCACGCAACACACGATACTCCTCTTTTGACAGTTTCTCCTTCCATTCTTCGTCAGTCACTTCTCTAGCATTCTTCATTTCAATCAATACAGTTACTGCTACCAACCACTAATTGCTTATCGCAATTACTAGCACTAATTCTAACTGCTTAGTGATTTGCTCCTACTATTGGGGGTTGGGTCCATCTGGCTTTATCGGTACCTTCCATGTCACGGGCTAAGGCGAGTTGATTGCGAAATGCTTCCTTGGCGAAGAGAAAAACGACATTTCATTTCGGGAGTTTTTTTCTGGCTTGATGGGCTGCCAGAGCTGCACAGGTGAAAGTGATTCCGTTAATGGGAATTAGGATTATACGAAATGTTGCAATATAGACTAAGAGTATGAGAAGGAGAATGACAAGAAGGCTCGTAGGATAAAAGCCGATTCTGAGAAACGCAAGGCGAGGTCGATAGGAGAAACCAGCCCAGCCAATAATGGCGAAAATGAGAGGAAAGGGTAGCAGCAACCAAACAAAGCTGACAGATCCCATGCCTGGAGTTTTTAAAAAAGTGAGGAGAAGTGAATCAATCCAATGAATGGTGAATGATGGTAACAGTGTGATATAGAACATTGGCAGAATATACCCTAAGATTACAAGACCAACAGCAATGAACACCCAGTCCTTTGCCCCATCCAAGAATCCTTACCCCCCGTCAGTAGATGAATAGGCTTTTTGATATTTAATCCTCTTGGGGATTTAAAGCTCTCTTGATCTTCATATACTGCGGAGTATAAAGCCCTCA
>JBHLNC010000208.1:0-4307 GCA_048937435.1 Promethearchaeota archaeon
TACGTAGAATCTGACTCAGGAATATGTGCTTGACGGACGGTTTGATATCCCCTTATGCGCGGTTATGGCGAAGTTTCTGAGGAATGAACGTAAAGAGTGGAATCCGAGAATCCCAACAATTAATGCACCCGTTTAATGCGAGCTCAGAGATTTGATTATGAACGATCAAATGTATACAAGAATTTTGTCATTCTTTTGTTTCCTATGTAGAAAGAAGTTCTTCCCTGCTTTCCTGCACAGCCTTTGCTCTTTCTTTCTCCATTTTAATTAGAAGATCTAATGCTTCTTCAAAAGGCAAAGCAGAAAAGGTTGTATGTTCTTTGGCAACTAATCCTCTAGTCTGTAGAGTCTTAAGGCTAGTATGGAGTTTCTTTCTGTCATAATTCAAGGCTACTTCTAATGCCACTACTTTGTTGGGTCCTTTCTTAGCTAGGTAAACGTATATCTCCGCATCAGATCTTGAAAGCCCAAGACCAATCAGAGCCTTTATTACTCTTTCCAGACTCATACTTTTCGCATCCTTGTTCCTTTTTTTTAAAAAAAGAGGAGATTTGGGCTATTTCATTTGAATTCATGGTTTTAACCAAGTTCCTTCATATCCGTAACTGCCAGGAACACTCATATCCCAATCCATTTTTAGATTGAGAACTTGTCCTTCGTAATCACCAGTGCCGTGAAGTACAATATGTGCTTGCATAGCGGTAAAAGTAAAGCTTAGTAGGTCTCCGTTAATTTGTACATGGGCAGTTCCAACAAATGTTCCATCACTAAAGGTCCATACTTCATCAAATGTGTACACAGACATGCCAGTTTTTGGATTGTACAATCCCTCACAGGGGTCGTCAACAAAAGTTCCAACTGCCAGTGGACCACCAACTTCTGGAAGTATCATAATTTCTCCCTCGATCCTAAGATTTTCAATGTGCACTAACCCATCTGTTACTCTGGTCTCAATGTCCATGAAAGGCCCAATGATGGGGATAGCTTTAACAGGAATCTTGTTCGGTGATTCCGCCATTACTGGAACAGCAAACATGACTGCAATAAATATACTTGCTACAATTCCTGTGATTTTCTTTTTCATTCTTTTTCACCTCCTACCGATGCATTGATCAGGAATTCGTATCTGATCATCAAAAATTAGTTAAAGCTAGTAATCGTACATTAAATTGGGCTATATACAAAGGTAGGTACTAACTACATTTCGACGTGATCGCCTTGGGTCAAGTCGCATTAAGAAATGCATTAAGAAGTTTTGGGGTGACTGAGAAAGAGACAGAAGTTTATATTCTCCTTGCCAAAAAAGGGATTCATAAGACTGGTTATATAGCCAAGCAACTAAGGACAAACAGCGGCTTGGTTTACCGTATCCTAAAAAGCCTTCAAAAGAAAGGACTAGTAGAAGCAACTCTTGAATATCCAACTCGTTACACTGCAGTTCCACTTGAGAAGGTAATTGATGTCTTTATCAAATCTAAACGAGATGAAGTTGCTCAGATAGAAAAAGCAAAAAAAGACTTACTTTCTGATTGGAAAAAAATCAGCCAAAGTGAACTTGAATCTTCAATAGAAAAGCTTGCTATTATTGAGGGAAACAAAAAGATTCATAATAAAATGTCTCATATGATAAAGGAAACTAAAAATCAATTTTCAATGGCATTAACGGTTTCTGATCTATTTCGAGCTGAACAATCTGGAGTGTTTGATTTTGCCAATAAGCATCCCATGAAATCCAAAATTCATTTTCGAATAATTACTCCATTATCAAAGCAGAACTTGAAAGCAGCAAAACTCCTCAAAACAAAATTAAAACCCGAAATTCATTTCAAAGGGACAAATCCAAGTTTAGGTTCACCAAGATTTTCTAGAATGGCGATTCAAGATGATGATGAGATTATTTTGTTCATGTCGGATAAAGAGTCATTGAAGGATGGAAGGGAAGTTTGTCTTTGTACGAATTGCCAGTCAATTATTGATGCATTCTCTGTTGTCTTTGAAGATTTTTGGAAAGACTCGGCAGATTTTGAAGATCGAATTAGTGAAATCGAAACAGGAAAAATGCCACCTAGAACCCAAGTAATCAAGGATCCTGTAGCTGCTAGAAATCTTTACTATAAGGTTTTGGATTCCGCTAAAGAGGAAATTTTGATTGTTACTTCTTCAAACGGTTTGATTGGGTTACTAGATGAAAAATCAAGCCTTAGGGAATGGAGTGATAATGATGTAGACATTAGAATTATGGCACCGATAATTGGTGAAAATCTGAATGCCGCTCAACAACTATTGGAATTCGGCGAAGTTAGACATGTTCCTCTAGGTTACCTAGAGACTACAATTATTGATGGGTGTCATCTTTTTCAGTTTAAGTATCCGCTAGAAGGTGAGAAGTCTGTTCAAACACGATTTTTCAGCAATGCTTACTATACTAATGATTTCAATTATGTTGAAAAAACCAAAAAAATGCTTTTTGACATTTGGAGAAAAACTCGAATACCATCAGTCATGACGTTAGAACCTACTGCTAGAGGTCTTGAATCTGCAATATATCCCGTCTCCAAAATGGAGACTCGTAATGTAGTGAGACGAATTAGCGTATTTAGGTCACTAAAAGATGAAATTGGCACAACAACCAGAATGGAGGTTTTAGACAAGTTTAACAATGCGAAAAAATATCCCATAGACCATTATTCTGAAAAAGCATTACCAAGAATTGTTAGATTTTTTGGTAATGGCGCATTTGCCTTGATTCTTCCCCCAAGGGATTTCGGACTGCCCAAACTTATCATTGCTGCGTTTAAACATAATGATAAGTCATCATTTGGGGAAGAGGATGTGATGTATATCTATTTACTTACTGACGAAAAAGATAGTTATCATTCTGAAAACGTTGCAGTTATTCAAACCAACCCTAAAGCAATAGGCTTTCGTAGGGCTGAGCACGCAAATACTCTTTCTGCAAATAATATCAGATTATTGAGAGAAGACCAGTTTCAGATTAGGAAAGGCGGTAACACTCTATTTGTAGGTTGGACAGTTCCAATAACTTTGATTCCTTTAGAGTATGTATTGCCACCTTCCTGCATTCTCTTTGAAGGTTATGGTAAAATCAATTCAGGAACCGTTAGTACGATTTTTCCTTCAGGACGTAAGAATGAAGTTGTTTATAATTGTTTAGAAGCATTTGTCACTTTTTATCATCCATCATCAAAATATTCTGGTTCAGGAACTGAAGGATTTATCGAGACCGAATTAGTACGTACATCGCATTCTTGAAAAAGACAAATAGGCTAAATATTTGGTAAAACTCGCTTATACAACTTATATCCTAAATATCCACCGACTATGCCGCCACCTATCAAAAAAGGAGCCATTAAGATTACGGTGTTAGTATAGGCTGTTACAAATTCCGATGGAAAGTAAATGGGAAAGATTAGTATTTGCATCAGAGGAATTACTAAAAATGTTATTAACCCTGTTAAAACTGACCACCAAATTAGCTTATCTCTGCTTTTGAAATAATTGTAAAAACTATTGAGTATCAAATCAAGTGGAAAGCCTGCCAAAATAATCACCAATCTAGGAAATATGTCGTAGGGAATTCCGCCTGTAGAAGTTGGCAAACTCAACAATGCATATAGTGCATTATGACAGAAGAATCGCCATCTTCTTCCTTCAAATAATAGAAATGTGAGGCTAATAAACGTCGCAAAAGCAAATGTGAAGACAAAGCTTGTTCCTTGGACACCAGTTATCCTAGTAGCGAGTTGGAAAATTAATGCCGTTAAAACAAAAACAAGTACAGCTGTAATGATTATGAGGGCAATGTCTCTGCTACTCCACAAATGCATTCTCTCCTCCAATGAAACTAACATCCTAGTGCCAACGAAATATAACAGTTTTCAACACTCATTTCACTCTAAATGTTCACCTATCTAGGACACCGCATATGTCCTTAATCTTCAGCATCATCTATGGGTTCAGTTGTGTTCCACGCACGGGCATGTTGATATGGGATAATGCAGTTTGAAAGAAGTTTGTGTGTGAGTTTTTAGTTTTTATAAGGGGAGCCTGTGTGTCAGTCAGTCAGTCAGTCAGCAGTGCCAGTCAGCACTATAGTAGTAGTGGTGACAGTCAGCACAGTAATAGCAATGAAAGTTGAGAGAGAAGATTAAAATTTAATCCTAAACCCTAACGAGCGCTTTTATCCGAATTCGTCCTCGACGATTATGCCTCCACTGAAAAAATATCAAGAGATATCCCATTTGCGAGCGAGCAAAGAAATGCCGCAGCATTTCGGGCTTTTTAGC
>JBHLNC010000209.1:0-4301 GCA_048937435.1 Promethearchaeota archaeon
ATTTAGATATGTATAGTAATTTTGGGGTTCTATTTTCCTTTAATTTGTAGGCAAGCCCGCAGGTATGCGTGGTATTTTCTACTCTGGGTATCCTATGGTCTGTGCAAATAGTATCCGCTGAGTAGGACGCAGATTGAATTCCTCAGTGATCTTAGCCTTCTCACAGTTATGGAACCAGGTTGCTAGTCCTTCTGAAGCAGCAAATAGGTTGATGTTTTGGGCAATGAATCCTGTAGCGGTGTAATAATACGATTTCTGAACTTCGGGGTCCCCAATGTTTGGGTCCGGTTGGTTGGGTCCAACATCATAACGGGAGAGATCTGCAACATAGAAAATGTTTACTGGCGTATTACTCGTTAGGTTCGCTGCCCTGCGGCTGCAGGAGAGTATTCGAAAGTCCTCCTCAGAAATAGGAGTTAGTTGATGAGGAATCGCTTCATACAAATAAAGGCCCCCCTTCAATGCCACATAAAGATCAATTTCTTGGGAATTACTGGCTGAAGGTGCTGTCCGTCCTGGTTTGTTAAAGGTCGCCTGTTCACGGTTTACGCCAAAGGCAGCCCAGAGGAGATTCGAGAGCACCTGCAGTGGGAGCTCCCTTGAACCAATATTGCGATTCGTCTGCCTGAGTTGTAGGGCTTCTAGTACCGTTTTACCGCCTTTTCTTTCAGGTTCGGTTAAGATAATTGGATCCACTGTCTATACCTCGTTTCCTATTTTTGACCCCATTTCTGGTAGACCGCTTCGATGCCATCACCGATGACTTCGATATCACTAATCTCGCCCATACCGGCCTCATGAAGCCACCTAACGTGATCGATAGTGTAAGGATCAATGCCAATACATCTGGCGGCTGTGGCGTCTGCTGCGACCGGGTCCATACTTGCGATGATAGTGTTCATCTTCACGGGTGTCCCGCTCCAAGGACCAGGACCAGACTTGCCGTAGAAGCCATCGATGACACTTAGTGTGGGTGGAAGGGTTTTACAGATATCGTAGATGAAGTTATTCGTACCGAGTTGGTGCATGCCATACTTATTCCGGGTGGTGAGCATCCCGAACATATTCTTCAATCCCATTGTGATGGTTGTATGATGAAGGGTCTTCATGGATGGCACCGTGATGATCGCGGACTCGATGGCGATTCGGGCCACCTTAAAGGTCTTTAATCCGCGAGGGTTTATTACCTCTAGTTCTACTTTATCAGCAAGCTTTCCCATGTTGATGTACTGAGAACCCAACCGTTCAATTACTTCCATCATCCCAGTCTCAATGATTGCATCATCAGGTGATGTTGTTCCCCCCTCTGTCTCAACAACTATAGCTTTCTTGCCAAGTTCCTGAATCTTCATTATCACAGCCTCCACCACTATTGGATCGGTTGTTATTCCGGTCTCGAAGGTGTGGCTTGTGATAAGATTTGGTTTCACTAAGACAGTGTCATAGGACGCAAGAGCTTCCTTGAAAGGGATAAATTCCATTGCCCTAAACACTGGTTCAATACCACGTTCTCCCTTAACAACAGCTACTAGTGACATACCTCTACCTACAGAACATCAGATATTAAAATCCAATATTGAGATTCAGCTGTTAAAGCTTCAGAAGGTATTCGTGGATATTACGCGCGGCACGTTTCCCTTCTCCCGCCGCAGCGATTACTGTGCCTTCGCCCCCAGTGAGATCCCCAGCAGCCCAAACGTGTGGTATGGATGTTTCGAGGCTCTCAGGATCAACCACCACATCGCCCCATTTATCACATTCAAGTTCTGGTGTACAACGAGGAACTGAAGGATTAGCTGACGCGCCTATGGCAAAGATGACGGTGTCAACCGGGAATTCGAACTCAGATCCTTCGATGGCTTCAGGACGGCACCGACCGCTTTCATCAGGTTCTCCCAAGCAATTACGAATACATTGCAAGGTCCTGACACGATTTTGATCGTCGCCCAGAAGTCCGATTGGTTGAGTAAGAAATTGAAAGGTGACCCCTTCCTCTTTGGCGTGGTGGTATTCTTCACGTCGCACTGGCATCTCATTTTCTGATCTTCGATAGACAATATAGACTTTCTTAGCCCCGAGTCGTAGGGCGGTTCGCGCACTGTCCATTGCTGCGTTACCGCCTCCAATTACAGCCACGGTTTTCCCACGAATAATTGGTGTGTCATAGTCGGGAAACTGATAGGCACGCATGAGGTTGACTCGTGTGAGGAATTCGTTACTACTGTAAGTGCCGACAAGGTTGACTCCAGGAATATCAAGAAATGATGGAAGACCTGCACCTGAGGCTAGTAGAATGGCATCGAATCCCTGAGCGAAGAGGTCTTTGAGTGAGTATAACTGTCCGATAAACGCGTTGAGTTGAAATTTAACACCAAGCTGTTTGAGATAGTCAACTTCAGCTTTGACAACAGCCTTGGGCAAACGAAACTCAGGAATCCCATAGATCAGCACACCGCCTGGTTCATGTAGACTTTCAAAGACGGTAACTTGGTGACCAAGTAATGCTAAATCTCCAGCCGCAGTAAGACCAGCCGGTCCGCTTCCGACAATGGCAACTCGACGATCAGTAGATTTGGGAAGTGCGGGAACCACAACACCATGTTGGCGTTCCCAATCAGCTAAATATCGTTCAATCCGTCCAATTTCAATAGGATATCCTTTCTTTCCTAAGATGCATCCTTGTTGGCATTGCACTTCTTGTGGACACACACGCCCACAAATCGCAGGTAGACTGTTTTTCTCTTTAATAATCCGAATAGCTTCTCGATAATCATGGTCACGGACTGCCTCTAAGAAGCGATCGATTTCAATTTCAACAGGGCAACCTGCGACACATTTAGGCTTCTTACAAGCCATGCAACGGTTGGCTTCTTGAAGGACATGATCTTCAGTATACCCTAAGTTCACTTCTTCAAAATTTTTTATCCGCGTTTTTGGCTTTTGCTCTGCCATTTTGGGTGGAGGAATTGACCAGGGCTGAGTTTTGCCTTTCTTCTGTGATTCTTTTTCTTGTTTTGGTCCCATGTAAAACCCTTCATGAAAAGTACGCAGACATCGTGGGAGCACAAGTCCCAGAATTAAAGAGTTCCGCTAATTCAGTACAAATTTTGGATGAAGAAAGTATTCACCAAAGATCCTTCGCGACATCCTCTAATCCAAGCCTGATTAGTAATTCGCGAGTTGGTTTCCCAGTCTTGGGATCCCATTGACTAAATTCATAAAATTCCTTTAATTGCATTTGGAGATTTGGTGCTTTTCCTTCATTCGTTCCACTAGTAAGAGGTTGGAGCAGTGGGGGAGGTAGTATGTCGTCCTTGACGGTTATGCCACAACGGATATTGAACGCACGTTTCAGGTTCATTGTACGTTCACCAATTTCGAGTAGTTGATTTGGTGTGACGATTAACCCTGTTGCTGCATTATACAGTTCTGTCACAATTGAAGGTTCGAGTAGGGCTAATTGACAGAGAGTTAATGAATTGAAAATCGTTCGCCAGTTTCTGAATTTGGCCGTAGCAATTCCCCGTCCTTCATCGCCATGGCGATCCCCCGGTTCGATGTCATAATCAGGAATCGCCACACCCATGTCGACAGTATGAATATCACCTTGCATGTGATGGGCTCCAATTGGAGAAACCGCATAAGAAACCGCTAGACCAAAGAATGCTCGTGGATCGTGCAAGGGAACCTCTAACCCTTTCACGTGAAAGGCTAACTCAGGAATACCTAACTTTTCTCCTGCAAGTTTCACTCCTTCAGCTAGGACGTTTCCAAAACCTTCACGTCGTGTAATCATTTCAATGAGCTGCAGAAGTGTTTGCCCCTCACCAAAATCTAGTTTCAAAGAACCAACTAGGTTTTGCGGGAGCTTTCCTTGTTCGTTTGCTGCGAAGCTAAAAGCGATAGCACTCCCGCAAGAAATCGTGTCTAGCCCGTAAAGATTACAAAGATGGTTAGCCTGGCACAGCAAGGCAAGATTGTCTACTTCACAAAGTGTGCCCATAGCTCCAACTGTTTCGTATTCTGGACCAGCTGCATCATGTATCGAGATGTTGTCTGTATTAATGGTGACTACTGGGCCACAACCTATTGGACATAAATGGCAGCGGAATTGCCCGGATCGATATTTATCTAATGCATTTGCGTTGATTTTTGAGATATCCATGGAGGGTTTGGTGAAATACCGAACGGGCATATCATTGAAGAGATTCATCAACATGTCAGCACCGTAGAGAGTGCCTTTTGCTCCAAGGATTGGTGCTAAATTTTCCAGAAGCTGGAAAGCTATTTTCACATGTTCT
>JBHLNC010000210.1:0-4294 GCA_048937435.1 Promethearchaeota archaeon
ACCTATCCCAAACGTGAATATTGCCTGAGAGGTGTAATCTGCGTGTCAAAGACTCCAACAAAGCCGATTCAATTTACTGACACCACATTTCGTGATGCTCATCAATCTCTGCTTGCGACACGTATGCGCACCGAGGATATGCTTCCTATTGCTGAAAAAATGGATCAAGTAGGATTTCATTCTATGGAGGTATGGGGTGGAGCTACTTTCGATGCTCCACTGCGATTTCTGAAAGAGAATCCCTGGGAGCGCCTTCGACAACTCCGAGCCGTTATCAAAAAAACAAAGCTTCAGATGTTGCTTCGAGGGCAAAATATCGTGGGATACCGCCATTACCCTGATGATACCGTTCAGAAATTTGTCGAACTTGCAGCGAAAAACGGGATTGATATCTTTCGGATTTTTGATGCACTAAATGATCCACGAAATATGAAAACGGCACTGAAGGCTGTTCACAAAGCAGGGGCACACGCTCAACTGAGTTTCAGCTACACGATTAGTCCAGTTCATAATGTCGAAACCTTTGTGAAACAGTCCAAGAATCTCGAAGCCATGGGAGCAGATTCAATTTGTATCAAAGACATGGCCGGACTTCTCAGCCCTTTCATTGCCCGTGAACTTGTTACGCGGCTGAAAGAGGAAATCAGTGTCCCAATCCAACTCCATTCTCATTACACATCTGGCATGGCAAGTATGTCCTACCTGGAAGCCATTCAATCGGGTGTTGATGTCGTAGATACCGCGATATCCTCCCTTGCCCAGTCAACTTCACAGCCTCCTTGTGAAAGTCTGGTAGCAGTACTCAAGGGAACCCCTTGGGATTCAAAACTTGACTTGGAGCTTCTGTCAGAAATTGCGACATACATTCAGAATGTCCGTGAACTGTATGAGGCCTATGAGTGTGGACTCGTCGGTGTTGATACCAACGTCTTACAATTCCAAGTTCCTGGAGGCATGATGTCCAACCTTGTTAACCAGCTCCGAGAACAAAACGCTCTAGACCGCTTACAAGATGTACTCGACGAAGTACCCCGTGTCCGCAAGGAGCTGGGTTACCCCCCATTGGTAACACCCTCCAGCCAGATAGTCGGGACCCAAGCTACCCTCAATGTTCTCCTAGGAAAACGGTACAAGACCATTCCAGAGGAAGTGAAACAATACGTTCGCGGATATTATGGACGACCTCCCGCTCCAATTGACCCAAAGATTCAGAGGATCGTGATCGGTGACGAAGAACTCATTACTTGTCGTCCAGCAGACCTGCTTGAACCAGCCATCCCTACGGCGCGGAAAGAGTTGAAGGGGATTACTTCAGAAATGGAAGACATCATCGCTTACATCTTGTTCCCTCAGCCAGCCCTTGAGTTTTTTGAGCACCGAAAACAACAGGAAGCATTAGGACAACTAACACCCGACATACTTGCAGCGATTACGGCAACCCTTCTTGAAGCCCAACCCGAGCCAGTAAAAATGCCCACGATACGTCGACCTAACACA
Organism: Promethearchaeota archaeon; assembly: GCA_048937435.1. GTDB lineage: Archaea > Asgardarchaeota > Hermodarchaeia > Hermodarchaeales > Hermodarchaeaceae > Hermodarchaeum. The sequence continues at coordinate 1,498 of JBHLNC010000210.1, forward strand.
AATGGTTCAAATCCATGGGTCCTTGCAGGACGCCGTGAAGCCATGGGATATGATTGAAATACAATCTGGAAGGAGAACACGTGCCACGAAAATATGAACTAAGAATAAACAATACGACCATTACAGTAGAAGTCGATGGTCCCAACAATGGCATCTTTAATGTGACTGTTGGCGAAGCCACTTTTCCCGTTACTGTGACTGATGGAGATCGTAGCGCTGGCACATTCAAAGTTACCGTAGGGGATAAAACGCACACCATTTTTGTCACCCCGAATCCAGACACATCCGATTTCACCCTCAAAATTAATCAACAAGTATATGCTGCCGAACTCAAGTCTTTAGCCCGACCCCCAGCTTTCAGTTTTCAAGTATTTCCTTCCAAACCCATTACGGCTCCTCCGCAAAAGCCCACCACAGTTGTGCCTGAAGCAGCTGAACCAGGCACTGTTACGGCACCACTACCAGGACGAATACTCGATGTCCGAGTGAAAGAAAACCAGAAGATTAAGATCGGTGAGGTTCTTCTTGTTCTTGAAGCCATGAAGATGGCAAATGAAATTCGGGCACCACAAGGAGGCATCGTTCGTACACTGCATGTTCAAGCAGGAGACACAGTCGAGAAAGGTCAACCCATGGTTAGCCTTCAATAGACTGATTGCGAATTGTGCAAATACAACCGAGACGCCACAAAATGTGGAGAAGACTTTTTTATCAAAATCGAATCAGCATCTTTTAGGGTTATGATTGATATGGCCTGTCCAATGTATGATGCTATGAATAATATGTGTCAGCAATTGCAAAGGAATTTCCCGGAGGGTGCTCAGACTCCCTGTGAGTTTGTCAATGACCCCTCCAAATGTCCTATTTGCATGATGTCCTCCTAAACAATTCTCGTGCCATTTTTTCTTTTCAAGGACTAGGCAACGCCATACTAGCGTATATTAGATGTATGAGAACCAACTTTGCATCCTGCCAAAACCATTAAAACAACCGTAGACGTATCTGAACCAGACCCCCTCAAGCATTAAATAGCCTAAAACTGCTTCAATCTGAGCTAGCCTTTAGGATGGCGCATTCTATGGTTACGAAAGAGAAATCAGACGTTTCCCAGCAGAAGCGTGAGTGGGAAAAAAACACGCTAAAGAAGACCTTAGAAGAATCACCTGAAAGACGAGAACGATTCATAACTACCTCCAGTCGCCCGATCGCCCGGCTATACAGCCCTACTGATGTGGCAGACCTCGACTATGATCGGGATCTCGGATTTCCAGGAGAATATCCTTACACGCGTGGTGTTTACCCCACCATGTATCGTGGTCGTTTCTGGACCATGCGAATGTTCGCAGGATTTGGTACTGCTGAACAAACCAACACGCGATACCGGTATTTACTTGAGCAAGGTCAAACGGGACTTAGTGTTGCTTTCCACCTTCCAACCATCCAAGGTCTAGATTCGGATGATCCGATGTCAACCGGAGAAATTGGTGTATGCGGAGTAGCCATCGATTCACTAGCTGATATGGAAATTTTGCTTAATCAGATACCACTCAATAAAGTTACTACCTCGATGACCATCAATGGACCAGCCGCAGTACTCCTTTGTTTCTATATTGCTGCTGCAGAAAAACAAGGAGTATCATCAACACAGATAGGTGGAACTATCCAAAACGACATTCTGAAAGAATACCAAGCTCAAAAAACCTGGATCTTCCCACCAGACCCCTCCATGCGCATCATTACGAACACCCTTGAGTATTGCACGAAAAACGTGCCAAAATGGAACACCATTAGCATAAGTGGGTATCATATTCGTGAAGCAGGCAGTACAGCTGTCCAAGAACTCGCTTTTACACTCGCAAATGGCCTCGCCTATGTGCAAGCGGGGGTTGATGCGGGATTAAAAGTTGACGATTTTGCCCCCCGACTATCCTTCTTCTTTGACAGCCATCTTGACTTGTTTGAAGAAGTAGCCAAGTTCCGAGCTGCCCGTCGCATTTGGGCTCGTGAAATGCGTGAACGATTTAACGCAAAAAACCCACGCTCCTATTTACTTCGATTCCACACCCAAACTGCCGGCGTCAGTTTGACCGCCCAACAACCAGAAAATAACATTATCAGAACAACCATTCAGGCACTAGCAGCAGTGTTGGGAGGAACCCAATCTCTTCACACAAATTCAATGGATGAAGCCTGGGCACTACCCACCGAAAAAGCAGCTACTATCGCGCTTCGCACACAGCAAATCCTCGCCCATGAAAGTGGTGTCGCAAACACTATTGATCCATTAGGTGGCTCCTACTTCATCGAGTCACTCACCAATGAAATGGAAGAAGAAGCGTACAAATACTTCGATCGCATAGACAAACTGGGGGGCGTAGTTGAGGCAATTAAGAAGGGTTTCTTCCAACGGGAAATCGCAGATGCAGCCTTTCGGTACCAACGTGAAATCGAAGAGAACGAACGAATAATTGTCGGTGTAAACGATTACATCACAGATGATATGATAGAAATCCCAGTTCTAAAAATCGATCCCGAAGTGGAGCGAACTCAACTCGCAAGGTTACGAAAAACCCGAAAAACACGTAATAATAAGAAAGTCGATCAATTGCTGAGCCGGTTACAGAAAGCTGCTGAGGGAACAGAGAATCTGCTCCCACATATTTTAGCAGCGGTTAGAGAATATGCAACTGTTGGTGAGGTGTGCAACGCATTACGTGACATATTTGGCGAATATCAGGAACCCATAATATTCTAACACAAAAAGTCGATGAGTTGAACTGAATGACAGAAGCAGAAC
>JBHLNC010000211.1:0-4254 GCA_048937435.1 Promethearchaeota archaeon
AGAAGCAATAGAGTGATAGGCATAACACTGTAGACAATAAGAATAGCCCGACGACTTCCACGTTTATCGAAGAAGCCCCCAACCGTAATTGACAGGGGAATGGAAAACGCAAGGACGATAATTAGCATTAAACTAATTTCCCCGTAGGTGAATGCTAGGGCTTCGTTGAGATAGAGTATGCTGACAAAACGATAGAAGCCATCACTTAGCGCGTCTAAGATGAGTACTGCCATAAATGTGGGGAGAATGATAGAGAGAAGTTTGAAAGCGTTTGCATTTTGTCTAAGAAATTCTCGTGCACGGTTTTTTTCCTGGTTTTCGCGTTTAATTGGAATTGCAGGTGCAAGGAATGCAGTACGAATAGCCGCTGCAATGAAGTAGCAGATTGATCCTATCAAGAAAACGAGTTGGATTGTGGCAACAAAAGATATTCCAATTGCCAGGAAATAGGTGACCAAACCCAATCCAATTAAGCCAAATCCGCTACTAGTCTGGAATATTCCCATGGCTAAGCCACTGTGTTCTTGAGGCATTTGTTCATAAATATACGCAGTGGACCCACTAGCAACCAAGGCTGATCCAGACATAATTAACCCCCCGGTTAGGAGGACAGAAATGTTCGTGCTTAAGCCAAGAATTAGCATTCCAACGCCTGAAATCGCCATCGTCAGGACAGATAACCATTTTCGGTTGTAGTTATCTCCAACATAACCGCCAAAGAACCGTGCAACTAATTCAATTGTCATGAAAAGCACAATGAATAATCCGATGGCGATGTAAACGAAGTTTGGATCAGGAATGTGGAGAAGCATAAAGTCTCGGAGAAAAAGCATCAGATAGCTTTCCATAATGATACCAAAGATTCCAAGAATCCAAGATGTCACAAGGTAAACAGAATAGCTTCGATAAGTTAACACCGTTTTAACTGATGCCCAAAAACCCTTCTCAGTCTTAGGACCTTTTTCTGGTGGTGGTGTTTCTGGTGCTGGTTCCAGAGGCGGTGTAATCGGATCGGTTGTCATTTGTAACTCTGAAGTTTGCGATTTTTCATCGCCAGTATCATCTGGCATATTCTATCACTACGATGCTTTGGTCTGGTCAGTAGCCTTATGCAATCTGTAACTATGTGACCAGAATTCTGGTCACCTGACGCATACTTGAGGGTACTTAGATGTTGTGCTAGTCCAATAGCTCTAGTAGCTTCAATATCCAATCTCTTAAGCTCCACCTGAAACAATCAGAAGACTTTAGGTGAGAAAAAATAATGGTTGTCCTCCTACACTTGACGACTCCCACTGATATCCAGGTAAGTGATTTCGTTGTTGGATGATATTGATGGATTAATGGCACAATATGAGGTTGATGCACTATTCCTTGAAGGAAAAAGCCTCCTTAACACCGATCTTTACTTTATGACCCGGTTTCTCGCCGTCGACCCAACTTATTATGTAAAACAGCGTAATCAACCGGGTGTTCTTGCAGCCATCGATATGGTCTGTGAACGCGCTAAACGATATTCTCCAATCCGAAATTTCCACAGCCTGAGTCCCACATGGAATCAGGCTATTCAGGAAAGACTGCGTCGCGACGAATTAGAAACACGTATCGTTGCAGATATTGCCAAGAATCTGTTCCCAAATAAAGGCGTAATTGGGATTCCCCGAACTACTGATGCGCAGCACGTACACAACCTCCAACAACTGGGCATTCAGACAAAACCCGTTCAAGATCTATTTTTCAGAGCCCGGGAAACCAAAGACAACTCAGAAATAGACGCCATCAAAATGGCCAGTCAAGCAACTGAAGCCACGTTTCAATACCTCATCGATGTTTTCCAGAACACAGAGATTGGTGCCAAACACGTTCTATTCTATGAGAAAAAACCCTTGACTGTGGGTCGAGTGAAACGGATGATCGAACATTCTCTTGTGGACAATGATTCTGAAAACAGTGAAGAATCAATAGTAGCTGCTGGTTCAAAGGGTGCGGATTATCACTACCTAGGCCTTCGAGATGACGTCCTTCATGCCCACGAGCCGATTATAATTGACATCTTTCCACGACGATTAGAAGAACGCTACCATGCTGATATTACACGCACCTTTGTCCGCGGAAATGTTTCCAAGAAGCTAAACCACTTGTTTGAATCCGTTGAAGCAGCCTTCGACGCAGTCATAGATGCTCTCCAAGCCGGAGGAACCGCTGAAGACCTCACGAATGCCATGGCTGATTCCTATGAACTCAATGGGCATCAATCCGCTAACCGAACTCCTGGTATCAAAGAAGGGATGCTCCACTCCCTAGGTCATGGTATTGGACTCGACGTCCACGAATATCCAGGTCTCTCACTTCAACCCACTCCGCTCCTTTCAGGCGCAGTCATTGCCATTGAGCCGGCACTCTACTATCAAAAAATCGGTGGAGTCCGTCTTGAAGAAGATTTTCTGGTCACATCGAAGGGTGCTCAAACCATCACCAAACTACCTCGAACGATTTTCCTCTAAATCCAAGGGCAGGACTATGTAGTCACTAAAAGCCATTACTTGTTTGAAGTTATTCACACTTTGGGAATCGTTTTGAGTAACTGGTGGGCGTACAACTTCTGATTACAAACTGGGCAAACACCTTTTGCCTTTAGAAACTCTAACAAATGTGCTCGATGTCCTTGGGCATGGCAGGATGGACACAAAAGCAATTCTTCTCCGTTATAAACCCAGAATCCACATACTGCACACTTTTCAACGGTTTCAAAGGTAAACGTTTCTCGAGAAACCGCAGACAAATGGTTATTACAATTCCAACACGTAGTTTGTTCGGGTGAATTCCATTTCCCACAGTAGCAAACGAGAACATCCACAAGATGGTGTGATGGCTCCCAAACACGCTCTTTTGGTTGAGCTTGAGCAACCGGCACCCAAGGATCACGGGGACTCGCTCGGTTATACCTCCGAGACGGGGCATCAAGAGAATCCCGTGATGCAGCGTAGATTATACAAATCGCTAGGATAATGATGATGAAGCCAAATGGGAATATTACAAGTATCAACCTCAAACCTCCTATTGTATTTTTGAAACCCGTTTCCTAATCGTTTGTCGATCAAGGTTCCCTCTAATTATTCTTAAGAAAATTCACGGTTATTAGGGTTTACTTTTCCGGCAAGACATTGGGTTAATAAAATCACTCTGAAAACACAAAACAGATTAGCTTCTTCCTACTAGGGACTGGGAGTAGGTGAATTCGTTGCCATATGCTGAGGTTAACAATGCGAAGATCTATTATGAAGTGGAAGGTTCTGGTGAACCACTCCTGCTTATCCACGGGGTCCGAGGTTCGATTCGAAATTGGGACTATGTCCGCCCTTTTATTACACAACACTTTCAAACGATTTTTGCTGACCTTCGGGGACATGGACAATCCAATGAACTCACTGAAGTGACCAAGGTTGATACGTTTGCCCTGGACCATATTGAATTGCTCAAGCACTTGGAAATCGATCAATGTCATGTAGCTGGGCATAGTCTTGGCGGATTCATCGCACAACAAATGGCACTCGATGCTCCATCCCTACTCAAATCACTCATTCTCATTGATACTGCACCAACAACTGATGTCGAAGGAGCCCAAGCTCAAATCAAAATTGCCCAACTCGCCTATGGGCTATCACCAGAAAAGGCTGTTGAAAAAAGCCTTGAATTTGCTTTCTATAACCCCAAGAAAATCCGTGAAACCCCCGGAATGATGGACCTTCTCGTGTTTCTCCAACGCGATGCACAACGACTCGCAAACAGTCATGGATATGCCATGGGTGCAGCTGCTAGCTTCAATATTCAAGACCGGGTCAAAGAAATCAAACTACCCACTTTAGTAATCATTGCAGCTAAAGATGATACATTTCCTGTGAAATGGGGCGACTTCTACCAAGAACACCTTTCCAACGTAAATGTGCAGATTATTGATGAGTCCAACCACGGTATCCAATTTGAACAACCAAAAACTCTAGTACAGACAATGGTTGACTTTGTAAATACACTCTAACTGCAATTGAAACAATTCAGCCCTATAATTTTCTGTGAGACAATGTTTATTTGATAAGTGATGCAATTAATGGTTTCAAGTAACCACTAAAAGGGGCGACGCAATCCATCGATGTTTCCAGCAGTATTTGCCCTCATTCTGTTCATTGCCATTATCCTGCTAATCATGTTAGATGTAATGGACCACACTGCTGCTGCCCTAATTGGTGGCATAATCGC
>JBHLNC010000212.1:0-4240 GCA_048937435.1 Promethearchaeota archaeon
GAAAATGCTCAGACTATGATCCACATTGAGCCAACGTACGGCCCATGCTCCAAAAGCGGCGGTGGGGATGATCGCGATGATTCCAATGAATATCAGCCATATATTCGAACGTTTACGCCACATACGCTGCAAATCTTTCAGATTCAAAGTGTAGCTGTAGACATGACCAGCTTCATGGAGATCGACTAAGCATTCTTCATGTTGGCCTCGTGGGGGTTCACTGGTGAGAAAAAGGAGTAGACCAGTTGCAAAGCCAAAGACTGTGATAACAAGAAACGGGGTTTGCCATCCAAAGGTTTCTACAAGTAATCCTGCGATGATGAAACCCAGGCCATATCCTGCACCTGCTGCAGTACCAAGAATCCCAATTGTGGTTGACCGATAATGGGCTGGAACGCAGTCAATAGTCATAGAGAGGGAAAGTGGACCTGCTGCGCCCACTCCAATCGAGGCTAAACTGTAAAAGATGAGAAGCTGCCAATATGTGATGTGGGGAAGGAGAATGGGGATAAACCAAAAAATCCAGAAGAATGTGCTGATAATTAGCAGTGTTCGACGAGTTGATCGGTCTGCCATATATGCCCAAGGAATGGCAGTAAATCCTGAGATGAGAAGAAAAATTGTAACTATAAGCGCAATCCAAGCATCCGAAGGAACACCTAAGGTTGATACAAGGATGCCTGTCATCGGTGGAATGAGTCCGCTGGCTGCCGCGACCACAATTCCAAGAATAAAAAGCATTCCGTAAGATACTCGATCTCGACCAACCCAGGGTCTAGCTTTAGGCATTTCGCTTGTAGTTTCCATGGTATACCCTCAAACTTTACGGCATACCAATCTCTTGTGAATTTAATGTCTTTCTCTCCCATTAACTGAACCAATCATCCAACTGATAGAGCAGTTCTGATTTATGTGAAAAGGTCTTAAAGGAATGATAAGATAGCCTGTCCCTCTCAGAATATCAATAGTGGATGGAGCTACGTGAATCAGAAAAATACAACCCTGATTATCACAGGGGCCGCTCATGGTTTGGTTCACTTGCTAATGCTTGCGCTCCCCTTTATTACGGCAAAACTCTTACTAATAACCCCCGTACCTCCAGGAACTGAAGGGCTCGTAGTAATATTACTGAATACTCCAGCCTACTTTGTATTCGGTTTTGGTGCCCTGCCAGCTGGAGTATTGAGTGACCGCATAGGTCCCCGTCTAACAATTGCACTTGGATTGCTTCTTTCCATTTGTTCCGGAATTGCCCTCTTTTTCCTCTGGCCATTCGGAATTGGGATGATTGCCATGCTTTTCGTAGTTTATGCCTTTGGGGCAGGACTCTATCATCCAGCGGGGACAGCTTGGGTTTCAAATACTTTCGAAAAGAATCGGGGCATAGCTTTAGGGCGTCATGGTATTGGGGGTAGTCTCGGGCAATTAGCTGCCCCTCTAATCTCTGCATTTATTCTAAGTACAGCCTTCTGGCCTGTTATTTTTCTGTTTTTAGCTGGTGTTGGATTTGTTCTGGCTTTTGTGTTACTTCGTGTGCGTATGGAAATTCCTGTGGTTCAAGTTACACCGGAAGAAAATTCCAAATCATCAGGGGGCTTTTTTAGCCGAATGACAATTCTCGTCATGATAATTGTAACACTGGTTTTCACTAGCAGAGGAATGCTTTATCGAGGTACAGTCACTGCGTTACCAATTTACATCACCGATGAACTAGGTGCACTGCTCCTATTGGCAGGATTCCTTGGTACTCTTGTTTACATCGGAGGAATTTTTGGCCAGGAATTGGGTGGACGGCTCTCCGATAATTTTGGTTGGAAAAGTACGCTTATCTACATGTCTTTGTTAACAAGTGCCTCCTTGTTACTCCTCTCTATCCCATACACGCCAACAATATTCAATGATGTTCTACTCATCTTTGCCATCCTCCTCTTTGGGTTTTCCTTTTTCTCAGCTCAAGCGGCAAGTAACACGATGGTCGCTGATCTTTCAAATCCTCAAAGTCGTGGTCTAGTATTTGGTTGGAGCTTTTTTGCCCGGTTTGGACTCGGCGCTTTTGGTATTATCATAATTGGTCTTTGTCAGGTCTACCTTGGCAGCTGGATTTACGGTTTTTACACCATGGCCTTGCTTGGAATACTCTCAGCCGTTCTAGTACCCCTTATACATCAACGTCAAACAAAGGAGTGAAGAAAGTTTTCAGTATCCCAAATTTTTTAGCCATTAATTCTTTAGGTGCATATAGGAGACACACTATGACTGAACCCATCATGGGAAATGGTATTCCAATTGTGGCAACCCAGTTAGTACGTAATTTCGGTGAGACTATTGCTGTGAACCAGCTATCTTTCAAAGTTCAAGCTGGTGAAATCTATGGGCTACTTGGCCCTAATGGTGCTGGCAAAACTACTACCGTGAGAATGGTCAGTGGGTTGCTTCCACCTACTGAAGGTCAAGTTAAGGTATTTGGATTTGATCCTATGACTCAGCCTATTGAGGTGAAAAGACGGATTGGACTTGTTCCTGAGGATCACATTCTTTATGAGTCTTTGACTCCTCGGGAGTTCTTCAATTTCATTGCCTCTGTACGGCGTTTAGATCAATCTGAGGTTGAAAATCGGATGCTCTCCCTCATTGATGCCTTTGAGTTCGATGAGTATTATGACAAGCCTATTGCTACCTTAAGCCACGGTAACCGACAGAAAGCAAGTATCATGTCAGCACTGATTCATGATCCTCCATTACTTGTGTTAGACGAACCCTTCAGTGGGTTAGATGCACGAACAGTTCGGGTCCTGAAAGACATTTTAAATATCCATTTAGAAAATGGCGGTGGCATACTGTTTAGTAGTCATATTCTCGAAGTTGCTGAAAGCCTCTGTGATCGTATTGGTATCATTGATGAGGGAAGAATGGTCGCTGAAGGGACAGTGAATGAACTTCGAGAAATGGTAAAACTGCATGGCTCATTAGAGGAGATTTTCCTCCGCGCAGTCCAACAAGACGAAGAAGTTGCTGAAACGGTAAAGGCCTTACGTCGAGCACTAGTGAAAAATAGTAGGCTCTAGTTTTCTGGGTGGTCGATAAGACATGGTTGAAAACTCGGAGCTGGAACATAGGATTAGCTGGGGCGAAGCCTGGAGAATTGCAGGTCAGATTGCATTTGAAGTTCAATTTCGATCTGCGATGTCTATGAGTCAAGGGGCGGTTACTCAGACTGTTGAAAAGCAGATTGAAAAAGCACGTAGCAATGCCCGATTCAACAAAATTATGGTAGCCCTTTTCATTGGAATGCTAGCCGTTGTGTTTGGATTTACAGTTTGGGGAACAGTTAGTGGCGCATTTGGTACACTCGTCGAGTACCGATGGGTCACGGTTGCACTTACAGTTTCAGTTTTTTGCCTAGTAGGATTCGCTTTCTTGGTGTTTTGGGGAATAATGGTTTCTACTTCTTTCATTTCCACTAATGCACCTGCAATTGGTCAATACTTACCAGTTTCCCAGACTGATACTGGTAAACTTGCCTTACTATCCTACATTCGCTTATTCGATGCCCAAATGTTCACCGTCATATTGGCGTTTCCAATCGCATATGGGGTTGCTACTCAATCCATCCTAGGAACACTAGCCTGTTTTGGTGCGTTTCTCATCACAGTTGGGATCGCAATCACTACTATGCTTATTCTCGCCCTCTATTTCTATACACGAATTCAAAGTGCTGGGGGATCTCGACTCAGCTCAATAATACGGCTTCTTTTCATCTTTTTATGGGTCATTGCCATTCTTGGCTTTTCCCTCTCCTTCCAACTCATCAGCCTGCTCATTCCCCTATTAGAAGGTCTAGCAATCAGCCTAGTACCCATCTGGTCTGTTCTTTACTTTTGTTATCCATTCTCATTGGGCACCTTTGTTGTCCTAGCTTCAGGGATTCCGAGTACACCACTATTTTGGTTGAATTTTCTTGTGGTTCCTCTTTATGCTCTATTAGCCTTTTGGGGAGTCCGATGGTCTCATAGATTTCTCGTTCGAATCGGTTCAGAAGGAATTATTCAATCTGGTTCTAGTATTATTCGACCTGCTACAGTCAAGGTCCAAAGACTAAGCATGGCATTATTTCGGAAAGACTTGCGCATTGCCACACGTACACCTGGACAAGCGATCATGTTTTTCCTTCCATTAGTAATGATGGTTCCGATCTTCTTACAATTCGCATGGGACGTTGGAGTCATCAGCTTAACAGATG
>JBHLNC010000213.1:0-4230 GCA_048937435.1 Promethearchaeota archaeon
TCCCTAATAGAACCCGATCTGCGACCCTGCTACAAATTGCGAATCTTTCTTAAGTGAAACACACCCAAAGCCGTGCACTAACTACTGGTGTTCTCTACCACTCGGTGTCACGAATGGCTTCTAAAACAGCCAAACAACCCATTACACAGCTCTTTTCAGGAAAATCCGTTGTGCTAGTCGGAGCCAGTGCGAACCCCCGCTCTTTCGGTTTTCAAGTCGCCCGCTCGCTAATCAAAGATTTCAACGGACCTGTCTACTATGTTAACCCCACGGAAGCCCAAGTTTTCGGATCCCCGACCTATTCAAAAATCACAGAAGTCCCTCAAGGAGCGCATCTCTGGATTATTGCTACGCCAACAAAAGAATTCGCGAAAACTCTTCTTCTCATTGGGAAACGCCAACCCTTAGCAATTCTGCTTCTCGTTGAACTCACACCGTCCATTTTCGATGAACTACACAAGGTGATTTCAAAACTTCCTTGTCCCGTCATAGGACCTCGTAGTGCGGGATTCTTTGATACCACTACAAATCTGGATATGCTTCCCTTTCCTGTTGAAGTATTACCTCGACCAACTAAAGGGGCTACCGGAGTCATTACAGATAATCGTGATGTTGCCTACGGTCTCTTAGAACAATTAACCAAATATCGATGTGGGGTTTCTCGATTTGTCGATCTTGGGGAAACCTTAGGGACAAATGAAACTGAACTCCTCTCTTTCTTCACACAGGACAAAGCCACCCAAGTCATACTGTTTGGCGCTGGGCAAATATCCAATCTCAAGAAATTTCAAGCCGCTATCCATCGGGCACATAGGGCTAAAAAACCAATAATTGTTTCACTCTTTCCTGAAGAAATCACAACCCAACTCGGATTACGTCGACGAACAGGAAAAACCATCGAACCTCTTACAAGAGCTCTTGCCGAACAACACCGTCTCATGGTCACTCCATCATGGGGCCGTGCAGTTGACTTAGCCCTGATTTGTCAAACCCAACCCCTCCCCCAAGGACCTGGCGTAGCAGCCATTTCAAATTTTGGGGCCTATTGTGTCTATGCAGCGAGTGCAATCCATGCCTCAGATTTACAACTAGCGACATTCAATAAAGAAACTTCACAAAAATTGAAAGCCCATCTTCCCCCCTATTGCCGCTGCGAAAACCCCATCTGCATATACACAAACGCCGACGAAGTTCGCCTTGACACAGCTCTCCGTATCATCCTACTGGATCCCAATATTCACAGCGTCATTCTCAGTCTTCTCCCAGACTCGCCTAATATCGACCCCGATTACCTTTATGTTATGCTTCGACAACGTCTCAAAACCCTCAACACACCTAAAACTATTGTCGCCGTAATCCCGGCCACCGAACGCGACAATCTCCTCATTCAAAGCTTTGAACGTCTCAACATTCCCATCTATTCCAACTCACACCGAGCAGTCACAACTTTACAGAACGCCTATCACCTCACACAATTACTCAAACCCAAAACATAGGAGTGGATTCAAATCTACAAAGCATATGTCCTCGTCAAAGTAATTCCCCACCAAGAAGACAAAATACTCCGAGAACTAAGCAAGATTCCTGCAATTCAGGAATCTCACAAGCTCTTCGGGATGTATGATATTGTCGTCGAAATCGAGCAGAAGGGTATGCGGGATATCATGGAAACCGTATCCCAGATTCGCCGCCTTAAGGGTGTACTCGACACAATTACTAATCTCGTGGCAGACTATGAGATGGATGTTCACGGTGCTCCTCTCTAAGGAATCGAAGGGCTACTAGAGAGGATCCTGGAGGTCGATTGAGGGACAATAATCATGACAGCGGATTTAGGACCGTTTTTCAATCCAAAAACGGTAGCCGTCGTTGGTGCATCTGCGAGGAAAGCGAGTGTTGGCGGAGTGATTTTTCGAAATTTCCTCAAACCCGCTTTCAAAGGCACTGTCTATCCAATTAATCCACGGATGGCGGACGTCTTAGGCATCACAAGTTATGAGCGCGTTTCCTCAGTCCCTAACCCTATTGACCTCACTGTAATCGCAGTCCCCGCGGGTGTTGTCCCAAAAATCATGCTTGACTGCGAAGAAAAGGGAGTCAAAGCAGTCATTATCGTCAGTGGGGGATTCAAAGAAATCGGATCTGAAGGAGCGTACCTTGAACAACAAGTCGTCGAAATTGCCAAACGAAGTGGCATACGTGTAATAGGACCAAATTGTATCGGAATCTATGATACCAATACAGGTGTCGACACCACCTTTTTGCCTGCATCACGGATGGGTCGACCAGGTAAAGGTTACATTAGTTTTATTAGTCAAAGTGGAGCTTTTGCAGCTGCAGTTCTTGACATGAATGCACAATCTGGACTGGGGGTTAGTCGTGTAGTTAGTTTTGGTAACAAAGCAGATGTCAACGAAATCGACCTCCTAGATTATCTCGGAAAAGATCCTGAAACCCGGGTCATTGTCGAATATTTGGAGGGTCTTTCTCCTAGTACCGGTGGCCGATATCTTCAAACTGCAAAAACGGTAACCCAAACAAAACCAATTATTGTTGTCAAAACTGGACGGTCAGCCCGTGGATCTGTTGCTGCTGTCAGTCATACTGGAGCATTGGCTGGAGATGCACGACTCTATGATTTTGCGTTCCATCAGGCAGGCATTATCAATGCTCTTGATTTCGAAGACGGATTCGAAATGGCGAAAACCCTTGCATATCAACCTACTGCCAATGGAAATCGCATCCTAATAGTCACCGATGCAGGAGGCGCAGGAGTGATGACGGTTGACGCCTGCGACGCCCTAGGATTACGCGTTCCAGAACCACCTGAAAAAGAGAAGCAAATTCTTAGGTCTGCATTCCCTGGCTATTGCAGTGTAAATAATCCTATTGACTTAACAGGTGATACCGATGCTGAGCGTTACCAAATTGCATTGGATACATTACTCGGAACACCCCATTATGATGCAGCTATTGCAATTGTAATGATGCAAGTACCATTACTTGATCTCGATATCGTTGAACGTCTTCTCTCAATAATTCGGAAATATGACAAACCACTGGTAGCTTGCACTGCGGGTGGTCGGTTTACAATGAGAGGAGCCCGGCTTCTTGAGGAGGCAGGTATTCCTACACTTCCTACTCCAGCGCGAGCCGCCAAGGCTATTTGGTCACTGGTTAAGTATGGGGAAATCAAACGAGCTAGAGGGGTAGAAGAGTCACCCTCTTAACTAATCCCTTTTTTTGGTAGTTTTACTATCTTATTTCTAATAGTAGAGTTCGTTTCGTTGTTCGAAATCCGAATTGAATTCAAATGAAGATGATCTAAATGGGTGTTGTTAAGAAAGGATTGAATGTAGTCCAACGAGATAGGAAAGCGATTGGACAAGCTCTTCGGTTAGCCTACTACCCCGTGGTTGCCGTTCGTGCTGATGGTTCCAAAGTGTGGGACAAGGATGGAAATGAATACATTGATTTTCTTGGTGGAGCTGCAGCACTTCCTATTGGGCATCGACATCCGGCTGTAGTCAAAGCCATTAAAGAACAAGCAGACCAACTAATTCATCATCCACCACTTTACGGATATCATGAACTAGTGGTGGACCTAGCAGAGAAACTGAATAGACTGCCTCCTGGGGATTTTTCGAAAAAGACGATTTTTCAGCTGGCAGGCGCAGCTGCCATGGATCTTACTGTAAAACTTGTTAGAGTGGGGACAAAGCGAACAAAAATCATTACTTTCCTTAAAGGGTATTACGGGGCACTCTATGGCGCATTATCTTTGAGTGCATTTTCAACGGTCCAGCGCCGGTATCTTGGACCGTTTATTCCAGAGATTTACCATGTTCCATTTGCTGATTGTTACAGATGCGTCTTCAAACAAGAATATCCCGGTTGTGGATTAGCTTGTTTAGATTATTTGAAAACCGTCCTAAAACATCTCGTGCCTCCAGAAGAAGTCGCTGCAATCATAACTGAACCCGTTGGGTCAGATGGAGGCTATATCTTTCCGCCTCCGGAATGGCTGAAAGGGCTTGAGGAGATTTGCCGGCAACACGGTATGCTCCTAGCCCTTGATGAGATTCAAACCGGATGTGGACGTTGCGGTTCATGGTTTCTGTCAGAACAATTCGATTTAACACCGGATCTTGTTGCTTTTGGAAAGGGCTTTTCAGCTGGAGTCCCGTTGAGTGGCGTAATTGGTCGGGCTTCGGTTATAGATGAATTAAA
>JBHLNC010000214.1:0-4230 GCA_048937435.1 Promethearchaeota archaeon
ACTGACAGCAATCCACATGCTGACAGCTTCATCAATCAACTGAATCAAACTCTTGATCAGTTCAATACCTTTGCAACGGATTTGCGGAATCATTCAAAAGAAACGCGAAAACAGATTCAACAAACACAACGAGCTCTTGATGATTTGGATCGCCAAACAGAGGAACGAAAAGCCAAAGTCCGCCACGGCTATGAGGTCCAAGAAAAGAAAGAAATCACACGAGTTGACACTTTAGAAGAGGAACGGGAAATCCGCCTTCAGGAAACTCACGACCGACTTGACAAACTCAAAAGCTATGAAACAGAGGTTGACGACTTAATAGTTAATCACATTAACTTTAGTCAAGAACAACTCTCAGCATTTCAGCAGTATCTCATTGAACCAGGCGCTTCGTTACCAGCTGATTATGACAAACCGATTTATGTCCCAATCTATCTGGCGGGCCTAAAACGTGCAGATGATAAGACCAAACTCATTGTGATTCCACCGCTTGTCATCCCGCCCACCAAACAGACCTCAACCATATCGATTGGACAGCGAACCGCACCCGTAGCACCGCTCTCACTTGAGCTCGTGAAATATCTGAAAGAACCCTTTGAAACAGCTCTTGAAAATGATGCGAAACTCGCGAAAGAAATTATTCGATTCTCTCCACGTCATAATCTTCTCCAAGACCCTCAAATTGAAAGTCTCCTCTATTCAGGATTACATGCACTATGGCAATCCCAACTCATCCCTGAACGGATACACACCCAAATCAAACTCGCCTGTATCGACATCTACCGCAGCTCAAACGGAAAAACATAATTCCAGAAATCGCCTAACGATTATTCAAGGTTCGCCTTCTTTTTCCCCTCGATACCAGCGCCCCGCCGAGTAGCTAGATGACGAAGTAAACTCACTGTCGTGCGTAACTTGGAGGTCTCTTTCAAAATCAGGTCTTCAGATGCTTTTTGATCTGTCACCATGTTCGCACGCTGAAGCACTCGCCGCACCCACTCCAACTGTTCATCATCAAAAGCAGAATTAATTATCCTTTTCTTCGAAAGGTCAACTGTCATATGTTTCTTCGTTGATTCGGGTAAGTCCGCATACTCTTCCTTCGTCACCATATAGATAGACGATCCCACATCCACACTTTCTGGTAGCACTCGTTCCATGAATTCACGGATACCCATCGTCACGGCTAGTGAACCCATTAAGACAATTGTTTCCTCACTAATTCCGGCAGTTAACAATGCTGCCACTACATCAATGCTCAAATTTCGGATAGCACTCTGAACGGTAAAGCTCACAGGGCGGATTTGAAAGTCCTTCGCTTCAGCGTTAAGGTCATGATATCCTAAAACCAAGCCTGAGCGTGAAAATTCCACTTTGAAGCCATGTTCACAGACCTTGCCAGGTGGAACTCGTCCCATAATGATATTCGATTCCATCCGTTCCCATGTGGTCTCAGGAACCTCTAGTTCGCCCTTCGTACCACATGTGGGACACGATACTACCAGTTTCACTGTCCAATTCCTCGCTGAAGCAAGCCAACTACCTCAAAGACAGGTCCTAGCCTAAATAACCTTCTATTTTTGAAAGAAATAAGTCATTCGATAGTCGAGGGTTTTCTGACTAAAACCCTATGAAACCATTAGAAAAGAACACCGAGTAGCTGTTGGATTTGTTCAATATGTGTTTCATCAGGTGGATTGATGAAAAGCGCTGATCGTAGAGTGCGTTTCTCTTTTGCACGAAGGAAGAGATCATAGTAAGAGAAGATCCAACTAAATTCATGAGTTAATAGGACAAGTAAGCTAGGCTGGGTTCCCGAATTCAGAAATGCTGTACTCTCAATAACTTCATTATTCATTGGTTTTCGCTGGAGCCAAACAAAATTTGAATCGGGCATAAACGCCGCAGGTATGGGAGAACCTCGCAAATCCGTTATAGTATCTCCCCACTGTGTTCGAAGGATGGCATCTGAGAGATTTCCGTTAAATGCAGGATCAAGACTCTGAAATGCTAAGAAACGTAGAGGTGCCGTGGTGGCATTTCGGATTTTCCAGTTAGTTAAGATTAATGGGCTTCCTGGAGCCGTTAGATATTGGAGAACAAAGTCCACTCCATGACAACAGGACTGAAGTTTTCCTTTCCATCGAATTTCCACACCCTTCCAGATATCACCTAGTTCACAGGTTTTTGCACGCATCTTCTCTTGGTTGGTGATTGCCTGAAAGATTTCTTCATCAACTGCCGACACAAAGGGTTGCAATCCTCCATAGTAGTTTTGCTGAAACACATTCGGTGTTGGAGTCGGATAGACGGTCCTAAGGAGCTCAGTTCCTAGCAAGTTTTTAAGTGAATAAATGCAACCACCATACTCTGCTGACACCTTGAACTCAAGTACTCCATTCGAAACGCGGAAACTGGATAGTCCCTGATCTTCTTCTTCAATGATTTCAACAACATCTTTTGATGAACCCAATTGTACGATTGGAAAAGATTGGCGTTCTTCAACAGGAATTTGCCAACTAACCTGTCCAGTGAAAACTGCAAACTGATCACGAATAGTTTTGTCCGGAGTTAGAGTCAAATGAAGTTGTGGGAGAGTCTTACTGGTGACATTCTCAACCAACACTGATGTCCCTGCACCCGCTTTGTTTTGTAGCCGCAATGTTGCCGTCCAGCCTGGCGGAGGTTCAATAGTGAGTTTACCTGTTTGAGGACTTGTAGATACGTATTGGAAAGAATAATCCTGTTTGATTGTATCTCGATAGGGAAGGACAATCGGCGGTGGAGCAATTCGCATTGGAGAAGTCAATTCAAGGGGAACTCTTTCTTCGCTTTGAAGAGGAATCCGGTGTTCCACCCTTTCCTCCCAAACCCGACGAACTCCAGTCCAATCAATTACACGTGAAACATAAAATACTTGACTAATCCTTCGTTTTTCACTAGAACCTAACGTAACAGGACGATATCCTAGCCTTGCAATACGGCCTAGTCCAACACGGATTTCTTCCACATACTCAGGGTTCCAAACTTGCCCACAGGTAAATGTGGGTGCTGTTGCAGCGACCCAAGTTTCCTTAAAGCTGCTTGGATCACTGGATATTGCCGGATAGGTCACGAGAAGACTAGACAACCTATCTTCGACAACACCAGAGGTTAAGGGAAGGAATACCTTCCCAGTACCAACCGTGATGCCTCCTGGTCCGATAAGGCGTAGTTGAAATGTATGACTTTCCGGTCCATTATTAGTAACCCAAGTCTCCTGCTGAATTACTGGACTATTCTTTTCGAAAATAACACGCGTTTCAACAAGGAGGGGGCGTTCAAAATGTTCCGCACTCAGAGTGATTTGTGTTGACGTCGCCTGCTGGTCCACTTGAACATTCTGTTCAGCATATCGAAAGGGGCTTAGTCCAAATGGGGGTCCAATTTCCCCACGAAGGAACAAGGAGCCTCCACTCCCAAAGGGGAAAGGAATTGTGACAGTTCCACCCTCCCGAGCTAGTTCAACAAAATAGTCCCTGCCTGCAACAATCATTTGTCGTTGCCGGTCATCTTCGCCAATAGCAACATTCCCTTCTGCTATGTTGAAGAGCGGAATGCGGAACCTCCGAGTTGTCAATGAGACGTTCTTATCCTTACTTGATTGTAATTGAAGCGAAGCCCAAATATCATATGTTCCAGGGTTGAGCTCAGGAGCTGCCGATACATCAATAGTTAGGCCTGCCACTCCTTCTGAATTGAGTTTCACACCGGTTTCCACGGGTGATACACTGAGCGGTGCATCGGGGAGATGGAAGTGAATGGTACCATCCAAAGGAAGCAAAGTGTTGTTCTGGATCGTGACGGGAAACTCAACTTTACCACCGGGCACAATACGACAATAGCCAAATTTCATTTGAATTTCTGCTGCGGGTTGAATCTTCAACCCCGTCTGCAGCTGAGCCTTTTTACCATTAATTAACAGGTCCGCTGTAATCGCTGGACTTTTGAAATCCTTGCGAAAAATCGGCGTCGTCGCATCAAGCGAAAAAGGAACTACAATAGTCGTTGATTCGTTCGGAGGAATCACCAACGAATGTGCAGTACTACTCTGAAAATGCAATCCCGAAAAACCTTCCAGCTGAACTGACACCGAACAAGGTTCAGCAAGCCCATTCTCCACTTCAAGGAGATACTCCGACGGAATCCCACAGAACACTAAATGATCTTTAACTCGGGCATTCACCTTCA
>JBHLNC010000215.1:0-4227 GCA_048937435.1 Promethearchaeota archaeon
ATTTCAAACCCAAAGCGGTTTGGGTGAGCTACAAAATGAAACTAAAATGGAAAATTCTTCCCGCAGTGTTTCTAATGCTCGCATTCATACTTCTCTCTCCAGCGACAACCCAAGCACTTCCCCCAGAAACCTATAATCCAGGCGATGAAGCAGCCATCTTTGACGGTCACACTTTCGCTGAGGATTATTGGACTGTTGAGAAAACATTCACAGATGATACAACTAATGATAGCGCAGAGATCATCATGAGCTACGTCAATTATGGTGGAACGGGCGGATTTCACGCCGCTTTGTTAGCTCTAGGTGATATTTACGACTACTCAGAAGACATCAATTCAACCCTTCCCTACCAACTGTTTGCAATGCACTTCACAACACCCTCCGGTAAAGAAATCTTTGCTGGTGCAGTCTTTGCCTTCCTCTACGCTTTCAATGATACTAACTTGAATTATGTTGTTGATGGCGGTGAAGAACGATGGTTCCTTGTACCCTTCGGATGGAATGGGGGTAATCGCACAGCTGATCCTGTTGCTACAGCTGTTGAAGTGACTAATCCTGAACCAGGTCATTACCGATTTGGTGTGACTTATGAGAACCTCTACTGTCGAATTGTCGTTCCTATAGAAACCAACCTAATCGCATTCTTAGCAACACTGGCTGCACCTCTCTTTGAGGTGCAAATTAGTGAACTGACCTTCATCTACGACATTGAAGTTGACACTGATACGGGTGAAATTACTGCAGAAACTTTCTACACTATTGGTCAAGTCCAAGCATTCTATGCCTTGGGTCACACCTTCAGTGACTTTGCAGAAATTAATGCTGCTCTCACAAACGTCACCGTGGGAGCTGCTCACTTTGTGACTGTCTTTGGCTCCAACTATTGGGTCGAAGAAGGAACAACCACACCTATGCCAGCAGCTGATTGGATTACTGCCAATGTTACCACAGATCCTGCAGGTAATGAACGGGCTTTTGCTGTAGGAGTTCGAGGTACTTACGATCTCATCAACGAGACAGATTCCACCACTGTTGAATCAGGCCTACCTGCAATCAGTTGGATCTTCTCACCTGTCCTAAGTGATCTCCTCTTTCTTGCCTGGCAATTACCAAT
This sequence comes from Promethearchaeota archaeon, assembly GCA_048937435.1. Lineage (GTDB taxonomy): Archaea > Asgardarchaeota > Hermodarchaeia > Hermodarchaeales > Hermodarchaeaceae > Hermodarchaeum. The sequence goes on from JBHLNC010000215.1 coordinate 1,115, forward strand.
TTCTGCTGACTTTCTCTCCGTCTTCGCTTATGCAGTTAGTCCTACCCTACAGATGTTCTACGACGGCCCACGTGATGTCTACGACAATGCTAATACACTCTATGAAGCCCAAGCATTCTGGTATGCCATTGCCTTCCCACGTTTCGGCGGGTATCGAATCGAACACGATCCAGTGTACACCGCCTATTCAAACATTGGGCAAGCAGCAGCACCGGGTATCCCTGGATTTCCATGGGAAGCCGTGATTATCGGTGTCGTTGTCTCTTTAACAGCGGTCTTCCTCGTGCGTCGCCGTAAAAAAGTATAGACCACTTAGTGGTGAAGCTGTTCTAAGCATCCGCTCGCCCAGCGGGGTCGGGCGGATCTCTTCTCTTTTTTTATTCCTTTAAGTGCGAGAGCTATTGATTTTTCAAGAGGATTGGTAATTCGGAATGAATTAAAAATAGATTAGAGTTAACAGCGTTAATATGCCTGTTCGTGAAATTATCGAAATAGATGATGAGCTGTGCAACGGCTGCGGGAAATGCATTCCCAATTGTGAAGAAGGTGCCCTGCAAATAGTAGATGGGAAAGCTCGATTAATTCGAGATGACTTATGCGATGGGCTGGGAGCATGTCTAGGCCGTTGCCCAACGGGAGCACTCAAAATTATCCAGCGTGAAGCCCAAGATTTTGACCATGCAGCGGTTGATGAGCATTTGGCGAAAATGAAAACCACTGAATGTGCTTCCTGTGACGTGGTTGTTGATGCTTCTGCCGCCAAAACACTAACTCAGATTGAAGGCAAAGTGGTGCCCATTGGCCAGCGACAATGGCCCATTGCTTTACGATTGGTGTCAATCAACGCACCTTTCTTCAAAGATGCTGAACTATTGGTAACTGCAGATTGTGTACCCTTTGCGTATCCGGAATTTCAACATAAATTTTTGCCTGGAAAAGTGCTAGTGTATGGGTGTCCTAAATTCGATGATGCTCAGGGATATGTTGATAAGCTGACTCAGATTTTTCAAAATAATGCGATTCAGAATGTCACGGTTTTAAAAATGGAAGTCCCATGTTGTTCCGGGCTTCAAAGAATTGTAGAAATTGCCATTAACCAATCTGGGAAGGAGATTCCAGTTGATAACGTTACAATTGGATTATCAGGCTCTGAAAAAGCCTAGGTAATAAAGAACAGAATTTTCGCCTATTCTGATTCGGCTCGTGTGCGACCGAGGTCATCTACTGCGTGTTGGACCTCTCCATAAGGTGGTTCGATCAAGGGATTATCAGTTAACCATTTCCATCGAATGAATCCTTCATGACTGATTACGAATACTGCTCGTTTAGCTGCAGTGTAATCTTTGAGTGTTCCTAATCCATCTTGGATGACGTCGTAGGCTCGGATGACTACCCTGTTATAGTCACTAAGGATTGGGAATGTGAGTCGGTTTTGTTCCTTGAAGGCACGATTGGTGAAAGGATCATTCACACTGATAGCGAGAATTTGTGCATTCATGGATTCGAAGTTGGCTAGGGAGTCTCTGAAATGACATAACTCGCGTGTGCAGACTTCAGTAAAAGCTCCTGGAAAGAACGCAAGGACAACAATTTGCCCTTTGAATTCTTTGAGTGTTCGTTGTTTGAGGTCGGTGTCATAGAGTTTGATTGGTGGGGCGGATTGACTGATTTGTAATCGTGAAGACACAAGTGTTCCTCCTAAACTGGGTAATGCGTGTGTTCTGCCAAAAGCCTTTTCATAAGATAGCGGAAATACTCCACGGTCTTGCTACGGAGTCTTTGCCTAAACGCTTTTGAAAGGGCAACACCGCATCTAGGCGTAATCATTGGAGTTCGTGGAGGCAAATGTCATGCCACCGCCAAAACTAGGACTAATCACACCAAACGAGCTGGCTTTGTTTCTCGATTATTATGAGTTAACCAGTGCAAAAACTGACTTCGACTATGGCAATCAAGCCGTTGTCACGCAAGAGTATTTTGTCCGACGGTTACCCTTTGGCAGCTACTTCGTTGCCACGGGTCTAGAACAAGTCATCGCCTATATCATGAATCTGCGATTTGAGGAGAAAGATTTGGGGTGGCTAGAAGCAACTTCGGGTCCGGACTTCAGAAATGGGTTCTTAGACTACCTCATGAACTTCAAATTTAGTGGAGACATTCATGCGGTGCCTGAAGGAACAGTTGTTTTTCCTAACGAACCAATCATCAATGTCACTGGTCCCACCATTGATGTTCAAATTCTTGAAACGTATTTGCTGAATGTTATGAACTTCCAGTCACTTGTGGCTACAAAAACAGCAAGGATGGTTGATATTGCAGAGCATCGAACGATAGTGGATTTTGGCGCTCGCCGTGCTCATGGTCGTGATGCCGCCATTCTTGCAGCCCGGGCAGCCTATTTAGCAGGTGCGGCTGGCACATCGCTAGTACTTGCTGGTAAGAAATGGGGTATTCCGTATATTGGCACCATGCCCCATGCCTTTATTATGAATCGTCCAACCGAACTTGAGGCATTTCGTGAATATAGCAAATCTTTCCCCCATAACACGATCCTTCTGGTTGATACTTACGACTCATTAGAAGGAGTGCGAAATGCAATCATTATTGGTAGAGAACTCCGCGACCGGGGATACCAATTGCAAGGAATACGATTAGATAGTGGAGACTTAGTATCCCTTAGTTTTGAAACCCGAAAGATATTGGACAAGGCTGGATTTGAAGATGCGAAGATTTTCGTAAGTAGTGATCTTGATGAATATCGAATCGAGGAGATGATTCGCGAAAAGGCCCCGATTGATGGATTTGGTGTCGGAACTCGGTTAGTTACTGGAGCTAACTTCAATCCCATTACTCGAGAGGGCGGTGTTTCAGCGCTACCAGGCGTGTATAAGCTCGTTGAACGTATCGGAAGAGATGGCCATCCAATTCCTAAGACCAAACTCAGTGCAGATAAGGTACTAGTACCTTATCGCAAGCAGATTAATCGCTTTTCAGATGACTCTAACCTGTTTAATCGTGATGTTATTTCAAGATGGGACGAGCCGATACCTGACGCACAACCTCTATTAATTCCCATTATAAAACAAGGACGCCTAACGTATAACTTTCCAACT
>JBHLNC010000216.1:0-4226 GCA_048937435.1 Promethearchaeota archaeon
CCTGAAGATAGGGTTTTTCGTAGCTTAGTGTAGCCCGCTCCTCAATATAAAGGTAACCTGGAAGATCTGTGAGAATTCTCTCGTCAAAATCACTTTGAGGATCAAAAATTTGCGACGGTGCAAGAGAGGAGGATTCGTGGATTCCAACAGGATCCTCTGCATGGATTTTGTATAACGGATTAATTAGGGCGAGGTCATGTCCTATCGAATGACATCGGGTAAGATGCGCTTCAAACTTCCCTTGTTGGGCAAGAGGATATGATGGGAATCGGTATTTTGTTTCACAAGTATGACAAACCACAGGATGACGAGAAGATGGAAGTTCAGTTAGGTGTTGAAGACAATGAACGCACAGCTTATCTCCTTTCGGAGAGTTTGGTAACATGAAAAGGACGGGTTCCTCGGATCGCCAAAAAGGACAAGCGACCTTTTCCTTGAAAATGAGTTTAGTACGTGTCTTTATCAGGGATTCTAGATAAGGGGGAACTTTTGATATTCGAAAAGTTCGAAGTAAGTCCAGTCTGTGAAAAAACACACAATCAACTCCCCTGTGTTGTTCAAAATAGATGCAAGTCCCACAGGTCTGTTTCAAATACCACTGGTGGAATGGAGCTAAAGGAGTATAAAGTAAAACTAATTGAGGTTTATTTGGTTCTACCCCTAAGTGTACTAATTGAAAGGCCTTCTGAATCTTTGTGATAATGTCAATAACTGGTTCGTCTCGACTCTCTAGCAGTCCTAGTGACTGAAGAAATTTGTTAAACCGCTTTCTGGCAGGGTCGTTGGTCATAATCCAATACACAGCACGGGTGTAATTCGCTTCCTGGATTACCAGGGGGGATTGAGCTAGTTTTTTTGCATGTTTACGGACATCAAAATAAGGTTGCATCCAAGACACAGGACGAATCGTCACGAGATCAGTAGATTGGAGACATCGTCTAACCACTTGTGAAACTTCAATCATCCAAATATAAATGTCCTCAATTACTTGTTTTAGGACTTTCCCCCTGTTCACTTGGCGTGGTTCTGAAAAAATTGGTTTCTTCTGTTTAGTATCATCCAACGATTTGTACCGAGCAAGAACATGAGAATCCTCTTCAGCCAAGCGTTTTCGATATTGTTGTTTGCGAAATTCATCTAAGATGTGTTGAACCTTTTTGGCGAGATCAGCAGGAAAATCTGTTGACCATTCAAAAGCAAAGCTAAGAATGAGTAAAAAATCGTCCAAGTCTGGCCCCTCGAGAGATCGGGATTTAAGGATCCCGAAGTACCATTCTGCTGAGAGAAGATAAATCACTGCAAATTGTTGACTTGTAACTTTTCGACTCAGTGGTCTCTTAAGGATAGAAGCTCCATGTTGCTCAAACAACGCAAAATAGGATTTCAAGTCAAGCTGATATGTCAGAAAAAATTCTCCTAAGACAGAAGTTTGATAATACTTGCGCTTCAACAAGCCGACCAATCGCAGATTCAAGATCTGACGATCCAACCAAGAGGTAGAGAGGGTGATACCATGTTGTTGGAAAAACTCTGTTTGAATAGTAGTAAAAAAATCCTTTTTTGTAGATACACGGGCTCCTAAGTGAAGAATGAGTAGAGAAACAATTTCAACATAATCTTGTGGGGGATTTTGAGAGACTTTGGGCACGAGGCTCCTCTTCAGGAAGGTGATAAGTGGTTTGGGTATGCAAAGAAGGAAAAAACTCAATGATAGGAAGTGATTTCCCTAACTCTAATAACGAAAGAGGAGAGAAAAACCACGGAGTATTCATATTTTCAAAGATTGAGCATTTTCCAAAGATATTGTGCTTTAAAGCTTTATAAAGTATTATATTTCTTATTTTAATTGAGTAATATCTTTTAAAAAGGAGTATAACAATGTTTAATAAAAAAGTTTTCCCTTCTAAAAATACTTCTATTGTTTCCAGTCAAATTACAGGGCAAGAATTACAGGTTCGAGAACTCCTCCAGTCTGAAAGTATTCCTTTTAGCTTTCAACAGGTTTTTATGTTAACTAATTGCTGTTACATTGTTGATTTTTTTCTTAACAAGCAAATTATTATGGAGTGTGCTTCCACTTCCATGTATAAATATCAAATTCCTTTTCGTAAGAAAGCAATCCACTTGGAAGCGAAAATTTCTGATATTAAGGAACAATATCCAACATTTCTTGTTTGGGTACTGTTTGAGACTCACCAGCCCATTTTAGAGACTTTTTCTCAAACCTTAGTTCGTCTTATGCCTTCTGTCGATCAGATATTTCTTTCTCAAGATGAACTTCGAGAAGCTCTTCAAGCCACATTTAGGGTGAAGCAATGACAAAAAACTTGCATCTTCCCCAATATTTTGAGAAAGCTCCCTTCTATGAATGCCACCTTCCGCTAATTGATTGGGTTTATGGGACATACCCATTAAGTGATATGACTACAATCTTTACTCAGCTAAGTAATATGTTTCAACAATTACATCAATGGAAATCTCAAGGTCTGATTTTCCCTAAACCAACTCTTAGTTCACGCTATACATTTTTCTTTTGGGCTCATGACTCCATTATCGATTCAGTATTGGAATTTTCAGGAATTCGGGGGGGATATCGTGTGCAATCAAGAAGTGATAGCTTACCCAATTCCTCAACGTTCAGGGGGAAAAAGCAGAATCCACGGCCTCGTCGTGTCCTTTTAGATATTGGGATTGATTCACCCGAATTAATAGCCAAATTAAAGTACTTAGGACTCGAAATCGAGTGTTTATGGCCTCATGTAGCCGATCTCCTTCACTATGAAATCATTGAACTTTGTACTGCTCAATATATCGATTTGATAGTAACCACGAATGAACGATTACTGACTCCTCCCGAGGAATGGCTGCAGTATTTGATGCCACACAGGACGAGGCTGTGTATCACCCCTCGCTATTTACTAGAAGATCCGAAAAGTTTAGCTCATTCCATTTACTCTCGAACATATACTAAACGGAAATTTAGAACCCCAAACAAACCGTTCATACTAAACGAAGAAAATTTTGAAGTTAAATAAAGATGAACTGTAAAAGGTAAAGATAAGAATGAAATCGAAAAGCAAAACCAAATCAAATGCTGAAAAAAAGATTCACCCCATTTTAACTCAACAAGAAATAGTCATTCAACGCAAAATCTTGAAAGTCAAGGCATATACACCGATCTGTAAACCATTGAATGGAAATGTCTCTGGGTCAAGTATTTCGCATCTACTGAAGTTATGGAACTTCCCATATCAATATAAAGATAGAAAACAAATTAAAGAGGCCACTGCAACTGCTTATCTCATAAAAGGACTGCGAGGAACTATCCGTCACCGAGTAATGGCACAATGTAAAGAAAGGGGGCTAGAAGTGTGTCACACAAGTGATAAAGAGTCCGATAAAAAAGGAAACATATTTTTGCCAGAGGGGTTCCATTTACTTGGAAGCTGTGTGGAGAACGGGGAGTGTATCGTTCATTCAATCTTTGGTTCGAAAGGTCATCGTAGTAAAATACGGGTTTCCTCCCTACCGATCGCTCATATCACTCAAAAGACTTACAAAACTAATTACAGAATCCAGAATGTGCGAATTTCGACAGAAAACCGGGTAAATTTAAGTTATGATGGGAAATCGATGCAAGATTTCGGTGAACGGTACTTTGCAGGAGACTTCGAGTTTGAAATCGATGTGACAGAGTGTAATCCGTCAGAACTAGGATTGATAATAGAAGCGGTCATGTATCTTCAGAAATTGGGAGGGGGGTACAATAGTGGTTACGCAGAGATCATTGTCAAAAATTTAGGATTGGTTGAAAGATCAATTAATCGAAAGCCTAAGTGGCTGACGACCAATGAGTTTACTATTGAGGAAGAAGTGATTGAAGAACCTATCCCGAAGGAAGTTATTCAAGCTTTAGAGGAATGGAAGGGGTTTCTAGAGAAGGCGGCATTGGACTCATCTAATTGAAATGTTCATGGAGGTAAGAAAAAATGAAACTTGTGGTCGAAGGAAGGCTTGTAACACCAGTTATATCAAAGAAATCGCAGTTCATAGTAAACGGATGTAAAGTAAAAATCATTCAACCGAGGAGAAGATATTACACTAAGATAAACACTGCTAAGCCAATGTATCCGTACAGCTTCATCTGTTTTCTCGGAAACATACGCATTGAATATAAACATTCTTCGATCACTAAATTAAAACGAAAATTAAGCGATTTATTAAGG
>JBHLNC010000007.1:0-17795 GCA_048937435.1 Promethearchaeota archaeon
GGGTTAGGAGTGGTATTATAATTTGGGATTTTACGGCTTCTTCGCTATCCTCATAGTATTGTATATTTGCCTGAATGGTCTCCCAAAGTTTCATTAGTTCTGAAGCGATTTTTGTAATTTTTCTCACTTCTTGGATTGGATTCGAAATTCTATGCTAATGATTGAATTGACAGCAATTCTTATAAATATAACATATTGGATATATCTTGATGGATAGTAACATCAACGAACCATATAACCTTTTATGAATTATTAAAAAAATCGGAGATGAGCTTTATGGCAATTGATCCCATTTGCAAAATGACAGTAAATGAAAAAACCGCTAAATGGACTTCTAAATACAAGGGAAAGACGTACTATTTCTGTGCCCCAGGCTGTAAAACCGAATTTGACAAGAATCCAGAAAAATACGTGTCCAAGTAGGCTTGTAATCCTAGAACACCACTTCAGTGCCTAGGTTTCTTCTAGAGGGAGGACAATTCGGAAAGCGGCGCCTTTCTTAGGTCGTGATTCGAGAAGCGCGATTGACCCCCCATAAGCTTCTAGGACACGTTTACTGAGATTCAGCCCCAGACCACTTTCGGTAGTTGCAGCACCTCTTTCGAAAAGTTTTGGCAAGAGCTTCTTAGGGATACCTGGACCGTTATCAACAATATCAACTTTCACATGCTTAAGGTCACGTGTGATGGAAACGTCCACAACTGGTTTGGCTCCCGCATGTTGAGCAGCGTTACGAAAGATATTATCAAACACCATCGGTAATAGTCGTCCCCCAGTTACACGTATTCTTCGAATTTTTTGTGGGACTTTCACATTGACTTTGAGGTGCTTGTGAGCGGTACTAGCTTGATCTGCGACTCGTTCGATAAGGGCAACGATTTCTTTTTCTGCTTCTTTTTCGGGTCGACCAAAGACGTCGAGGAGTCGGGTCATCCGTTCTGCTGACGCTCTTGTTGCCATGAGAAACTCGTAAAGTTCTGAATCCTCAGGTGTTACCATCTGAGCAATTTCTGTCGTACTGAAGATCACTTGGAGGTCGTTGCCGAGGTCATGTCGTAGAAGTGAAGCATAGAGTTCAAGGTCACGATTGGTGTTTTTAAGCTCCATTTCGGCGAGTTTGCGGTCATGGATGTCACGAACTAATGTGAAGAGCGCGATAACTTTTCCGTCTCGTTTAATTGGGGTGCTACTGACTTCGCTCCACCTTCGGGAACCATCCTTAGCGAAAAAGGCATATTCAGTTGGAGGAACAGGCTCTTCTTCGAATAGACGTTTGGCAGTTTCAATAGCTTCTGGCAGGTCTTCTTCCCCAATGAGGTTGAGACTAGGAAAGAATTTGCCTTTAATCTCGTCGGGATGATACCCAAGATGTTTTTGTACAGAGGGTGACACTTCAACGACATTTAGACTCGAGTCAATATAGAGGATGACATCACTAAGTTTTTCAAAGAATAAGCGATACCGTTCTTCGCTTGTAGCGAGGGCTTCCAAGGCATTTTTCCGATCCGTGATATCCTCGATTGTTCCCTCATAGTAGATGACATTCCCTTGAGAATTGCGAATTGAACGACTATTAAGAAGAACCCAAATAATTCGTCCATCAAGTCGACGGAATTGGGTTTCAAACCCACGGATTATACCTTCTTGGACAACCCTTCTTGTGAAAACACTTCGAGCATCTGGTTCAACATAGAATGTTGAGGCGTTCCGAGTAAGCAAGGAATCTTTGTCAGGGTACCCGAGCATACTAACAAGGGTTGGATTCACATCGAGGATTGTTCCATCAGGTGTGGTTCGGTATAATCCGACAGGAACACTTTCAAAGAGGCTTCGATATTCAGCTTCAGCTTCTTTGACTTTCGTGATATCGGTTATTGTAGCCATGAGATGGCTAGGTGTTCCTGTATCATCAGTGATTAGAGAGGCCATGATGTGAACGTCGATGAGACTACCGTCTGTGCGGTATCTGGAATATTCACCACTATAATAACCCTTTTGAATAATCTCCTCGAAAATTTGGGGACCTACATCTTCATAACCAATAAGATCTAGAGCGTTTACTCCGAGTGGTTCTTCTTTGCTTTTGTACCCAACGATGTTGATAAAAGCCTCATTCATATAGGTAATTTTTCCTTTCAAATCTGTAATTACAATACCACTCGGAGAACTTGCCATAGCTTTTTCTTGGAGAAGGAGGGCAGTTTCGGCTTTCATTCGTTCAGTGGTGTCCCTTACAATTGCTAGGAGAGCTTTTTTTCCGCGATATTCGATCAGGCGTGCGCTAATTTCAACAGGTATCTGTTCGCCTTTTTTGGATTTGATAGAGGTTTCAAAAAGAATCGATCCTTTTTCTTGGACTTCTCGAACATTGTGGGGTATCAAGGGGGTGGTATCACCAAAATCGTGAGGCCTCATTTGGAGCAGCTCTTCATAATTGTAGCCTGTGAGTTCACACGCACCACGATTTACATCAATGAACCGCCCTTCAGAATCAATGAAGAAAAATGCGTCACTAGCATTATTGAAAATCGTACGAAACTTTTCTTCACTCTCACGTATGGCGTTTTCAACCCGGTTTGGCTCTATGCAACCGTCTATGGTTTTCTTCCCCGTATTCGAACGAATCTTAGACTTCTTAGCTGCCATCATCATTCGCCTTTAGCGGGGTCGCTTTACGGAGAGGTGACTGAATTCCCCAACCTCTTCTCAAATTTTGTATCTAGTATGTGGTAATAAGTGTCTTTCGTTCAATCTTTTAGACAATTCTAAGAATTGCGAGAAGAAAAGCTAGGCAAATGAGGGGCAATGTGTGGGTTTTCTCAGTCTATAATGGCTTTTAGGTGGAATTTATGTTGACCGAGTTTTCCTCCGAAGTTGGCAGCGGTGACACGAACCAGATCAGGAACTTGTACAGCAGCATGAAGAGCGGCACGCATTCCATCTTGAACGGCATTCTTACTAAGACCGTTGAGCACAATTTCCAGCACGCTGTTGACATTTGGAGGAACCAGAGAATCAGGAACTTGCTCACGAAGAGTGGGACAGAGACGTACATTAGTCGAGGCTTTCAGGAAATCGTACCTTGATCCTACTTGACTCCCACTTCGACAGATGCCGCCTGGAAACGGTGTTACACAGCCATCAACACCTTGAATGGCTTCGACAGCAGCTTCTGTAGCTTTTAGTGTACCTTTCTGTGTTTTACCCATCAGGATTAGATTTCCACCACCTACGCCTTTCCTAATCCCGAATTTTTCTTCAATGAGGAATTCGCCTTCAATGACTGGAATCCGCCACAAAAGCAGTCTGTCACCCACCCGTTTTCGATCTTCGTATCCATCTCCGAAATAGCGCAGTTGATCTCCTACGTCCACCCATTCCTCTGCATCATCTAATGCATTGAATACCGCAGATGTTGGACAGGTGAGGATACATTGTCCTGTACGCTTACGCAATTGCTTCGCTAAATCTTTGGATTTCAACGCCGCGAAGAGCAACGTGATGCCTGGACGCTTGTCGGGTGTTTCAGTTTTGGGTATGATTTGGTCAATACCTGCTTCAACTTTGCATTCAATCACAGAGGTTGCGAATCCTGCCGCGGATTGAGCACAGGTTAGTGCCCATTTTGCTGTCTCAGCGGTCATTAAAATTCGTGCAACTTGCATATCAAAGGCTTCAGCATAAGTGTCTTCGATTTCTACTCCATTCAATTCCATAGTTTGTACACCAGGCCAGAGTCGTAATGGATATAATCATAAATAAGGTTACCATACAACCTAAAGTTCTTTAGGATAGTTCAACGAATTGCGAATACCCCATCCAATGAACCAGATAAGGAGAAAAAAAATGGCACTCTCAAAAGTTTTCCTTCGACCAATCATTGACCCAAGCGAAAAGGTGCCCATAAATCTTGGAAATATTTCACCGGATTCCTTCGCTGGGAAGTCACTGGATAAAATCAGCAAACTCAAAATTTGGCACGGAAATCGACGTCTCAATCTTAACAAAGTCTTTGAAGTGACTGGAAAAACCGTCAAAGCCCCTGAAAAGATGGTGATAGAGATTCAAGGAGACATCCCATATTGTCGCCATTTGGGGGAGGATATGACAGCAGGGCGAATTCTCGTGGAGGGAGATGTTGGTATGCACTTGGGTACTCGAATGAAGGGGGGAACCATCGAAGTGAAAGGCAACGCAGATCATTGGTTAGGCGCCGAGATGTCGGGAGGAGCCATTCGTGTTGTAGGAAATGTTGGGGATAAAGCCGCCTCGGCCTATCTTGGAAGTAAATATGGAATGAATGGGGGAAGCCTTTACATCAAGGGCAATGTAGGACATGAACTTGGAATGGGTATGCGACGTGGTATCATTGTCGTTGATGGTGACACTGAATCGTTTACTGGCACGCAAATGCTTGCGGGAACGATTATTGTTAGAGGACGACTAGGTGACCGGGCAGGTGCAGCGATGCGCTACAAAGGCACGATTATCGCCCTTGGGAAAGCAGAATCCCTAATGCCAACGCATTTGTTCAATGGTGAATATTCCGAAATGCTTGTACTTCGATTGTTAATGGATGCAATTGAAACAGAGATTCCTGGCGTAACCTTTACTGAAAAAGAACGTGTCGGCCCCTATCTTAGATATACAGGCGACTTTGGTTCCGGGGGTCGTGGTGAATTACTGTTATTCAAACCGATGAATACACACATTCTCAAGGTAAGAAATAATGGCGATTAAGACGAAACCCAGTGTCAATAAACTGGCAATGAACCTAGTCAAACGACTAATCAATGATAGTGATCTTCTTCAAGTTAAGGTTCATAAAACCAAAGGAAAAACCACCATTATTGACTGCGGTATTGATGTTCCTGGCAGTCTTGAAGCGGGACGATTAGTCTCCGAAATCTGTATGGGTGGATTAGGAACTGTAGCGATAGAAACTACAAGTGTAAGTGGCAAGACATTTCCTGCCACTCGTGTAACGACGGATACTCCGCCACTAGCCTGTATCGGTTCCCAAGCCGCAGGTTGGGATATCAAAGTCGAGGGATTCTTTGCTTTAGGATCAGGACCAGCTCGCGCTCGATCTCGGGTGGAGAGCAAGCTCTTCGATAAACTCAATTATAAAGATAATCACAAAGAAGCCGTTCTTGTACTAGAGACACGAACCATCCCTAATCCTGCTGTGTGTGAATATGTGGCAGAAAAATGTCAAATCGATGAGAAAGACCTGTACCTTCTCGTGGCGCCGACAGCCAGTATTGTTGGCTCTGTACAAATTGCGGCAAGGATCGTAGAAACTGGAATTCACAAACTCAAAATTCTTGGCTACGACATCCGAAAGGTCATTAGCGGTATCGGATTATGCCCCATAGTCCCAGTTGCACGAAAAGATATGCGCGCCATGGGTATTACCAATGACGCGATTCTAATGATGGGTGAAACCTTTCTCTTCATCCAATCAGCTGAAGATGACGGACTAGCCAACCTCATCCAACAGGTTCCCTCATCAACATCATCAGACTACGGAAAGCCCTTCTATCAAATCTTCAAGGATGCAGAAGCTGACTTTTATAGAATTGATAAGATGCTTTTTGCTCCTGCACATATTGCAGTAAATGATTTGCGTAGCGGTCTTTTCCATTCAGCAGGAAAACTTAATCCAGAACTTTTCCTTAAGGCAATAGATTCAACACTTAGCTAGGTTAGACTTTTTTCAACAAAAAACCTAGAACTATGGCAGATTTAACAGAAGGATAAAAGTTGACAGAACAAAATACAATTACAACCGATGAGGCAAAAACTGAAGCAATTAATGAGATTATGAAAGTTCTGTCAACAAGTTCCAAAGGCCTGTCTTCTGAAAAAGCTTCCAAGCGCATACAAGTGTTTGGTCCAAATGAGATAATAGAGAAGAAGAAAAATCCCTTTCTTAAATTTCTAGGCTATTTCTGGGGACCTATACCTTGGATGATTGAAGTGGCAGCAATCTTATCAGTCGTAATACAACATTGGGAAGATTTCGTAGTCATCCTTGTCATGTTAATGATTAATGCCGTTGTTGGCTTCTGGCAAGAAAAGAAGGCAGGCGACACCATTGAGCTCTTAAAACAAAAATTAGCCACTCAGGCCAAAGTACTAAGGGATGAGGAATGGATTGAAATTCCAGCTCGAGAACTGGTACCAGGAGATATCGTTCGGATTCGACTTGGTGATAGGATTCCAGCTGATTTGAAACTTATAGAAGGCGAGTATCTCCAGACAGATGAATCTGCGTTAACTGGTGAGTCGCTTCCTGTTGAAAAAAAGGTGGAAGATATTGCTTATTCTGGATCAATTGTTCGACAGGGCGAAATGAATGGCCTCGTCATCACCACAGGGATGCAGACGTACTTTGGTAAAACAGCACAACTCGTAGAGGAAGCAAAAACTCATAGCCACTTCCAAGAGAGTGTAATAAAAATTGGTAATTATCTAATCGCTATCGCTGTCGCCTTGATAGCTTTAGTCTTTGTCGCATCCTTTCTTCGAAATGAAGCGATACTCGAGACATTACAATTTTCATTAGTACTCTTAGTAGCCGCCATTCCTGTTGCGTTACCAGCAGTTCTTTCTGTGACTTTGGCCGTGGGTGCACTAAATTTGACGAAACGCGGTATTATAGTATCAAAGCTCCGAACCATTCAAGAAATGGCCGGTGTGGATATCCTATGCACGGATAAGACTGGTACGATTACGAAAAATGAAATCGCTGTTGCCAACGTTATCCCACAAAAAGACTTCACAAACCATGATGTCATCAGACTGGCAGTACTTGCTTCCCGGGAAGAAGATAAGGACCCAATTGATATGGCAATCATTGCGAAAAATAAGGCAGAGCAATCAAACGATGACCAAAAATTGTCATTAAATACCATATCCTTTAGGCCGTTTGACCCAGTTACAAAACGTACAGAAGCCACAATAAAAGAAGCTGGGAAAGAACAGTTCAAGGTTTCCAAGGGTGCAGCTCAAGTTATTCTCGCTCTAATCGCGGATAAAAAAACGTTATCCAACGATATCCATGACCAAGTAAATGCGTTTGCACAGAAAGGGTTTCGAGCTTTAGGCGTAGCTAAGACTGATTCAATGGGGATTTGGCAGTTTGTCGGATTAATTGCCCTCTACGATCCTCCTCGTGAGGATTCAGCGGATATGATAGCAACAGCTCAAATCATGGGATTAGATGTTAAGATGGTGACAGGCGATCATGTAGCCATTGCTAAACAGATTGCTCGGGAAATTCAGATGGGCACAGACATTTTAGAGGCTTCAGAGTTTTTAGAAAAATCAGATAATGAAGTTCAGGACCTTGTGGAAAAAGCGGATGGGTTCGCGCAGGTTTTCCCTGAACATAAATATCATATCGTGGAATTTCTGCAGAAAAAGAATCATATCGTGGGAATGACAGGGGATGGTGTCAACGATGCGCCTGCGCTGAAAAAGGCAGATACCGGCATTGCGGTGGCTGGCGCCACAGATGCAGCGAAATCAGCGGCGGACCTAGTTCTTACAGATTCAGGACTTTGCCCGATAATTGACGCAATTAAGCAAAGCCGGCAAATCTTTGAACGGATGAACAGTTATTCCACGTATCGTATTGTTGAAACCGTGCGAGTGTTATTATTTCTTGCCTTTTCTATTCTCCTCTTCAATTTTTATCCAATTAATGCAATTATGATTGTCGTTCTAGCTTTACTCAATGATTTGCCCATCATGATGATCGCTTTCGATAACACAATGCTCCCCAGTAAACCTGTTTACTGGGACACCTCAAGGATTTTAGTCCTTGCAACCTGCCTTGGTTTTTTGGGAGTCTTTGCTAGTTTCGGGATACTCTACTTTGGCTTGGTTATATTCCACCTCGATCTTTTAACAATTCAAACGCTGATCTTTCTCAAACTTGCAGTAGCTGGTCATATGACTATTTATTTAACTCGAACTCGAGTGCATTCTTTTTGGCACCGTCCATTACCTGCCCTTCAGCTTTTCGTTACGACAGAACTCACACAGTTAGTTGCAACCATCATGGCTGTTTATGGTATTCTTATGCCTGCTATAGGATGGGGTCTCGCAGCTTTTATCTGGGGATATGCGCTTCTATTCTTTGTGCTCGGGAACTTTTTGAAAATCGGAATCATTAGACTGATGGACCGATTTAACATCGGAATTATGCAATGAGTTGGTATGGTATTTGTTTAGCATCACCAATAATACACAAATCCCAATGGAACACCAAATGATAGCCATAATTAAGGCATTAGGACTTAGATAGAACATTAAGAGTATACAGCTAATCATGCCTAAGATTGGTGTGAGGGGATAAAGTGGAACTCTGAATGGTCGATGTATTTCTGGTGCGTCACGTCTCAGTTTTATTAATGAGGCATGGACGAAGAAATAAGTAAACAGGCTTCCAAAATTCACAATTGATGCAACGATATCAATGTTATTGAAAAATAATCCTGCAAGAGTTGCAACAAGAATTCCTCCAAACAACACAGACAGATAAGGAGTACAGAAGCGTCTGCTTATTTTATCAAATTGTGGGGGAAGTAGCCTATCCCGCCCCATAGCAAAACTTGCACGCGTTCCTCCCATGATGGAACTCAAAACAACGGATGCAGTAGCTATCAAAGCAGCAAACGCAATGAAACTCGTAAATAAAGGGTTAGCTGAAATTGCCAGGGCTAAATCTTCAAGCGGGGATGCACTTGTTCCTAAATCTTGCCAATTCAATATTCCAATCTCTAAAACTGCAATTGCCATGTAAAGAATAAAGGTTATAACAAACGCGAGAATCAATGCACGGGGAATAGTCTTTTCGGGGTTTTTCGTTTCTTCAGACATCATTGCGATGGTGTTGAAACCAAGAAAGGAAAAGAAAATAACTGCAGCTCCACTAAATGTACCTCCAAAACCAGTTGGAAAAAATGGAGTAAAATGTGCTATATCAAAAAAATGAATTAAGTATAGCCCACCTACTCCAATTAGTAAAATAAGAGCAAAAAGTTTGATGAGGACCATAATTGAGGTGGCATTAGCACTTTCCTTGACACCAACTATGTTTAAAATCGTAAAAGCGATTGGTAGCCCTATGGCGGCTATAATCAATGGCAACGGACCAACTAATCCAAAAACAGCTGTGAAATAGGCGGCAAACCCAATTGACACTGCCGCAGCACCAGCGATGTAGTCAAAATACTTGAACCAGCCAACAAAGAAACTTGGAACACGCCCAAAAGCTCTTTTTGTAAACACATAGGATGCACCTGTCTCCATTATTATCGAAGAGAGTTCTGCCGATGAAAGGGCCGTCAGGAGAGCAATAATTCCAGCCAAAAAAAATGAAAGAATAACTGATGGCCCCGCAAGTCCTGCTGCTACACCGCTAATAACAAAAATTCCTGCTCCAATGATATTTGCGATCCCTACAGAACTCGCTCCTAAAAGGCCAACATTTCGCTTCAATTCAGGCATAGTCTAATAGTCGTATTCAAAGGTAGAAAAGTTATACCGAGAGTACTAATTTGGTTTTGGCAATTATTGATGAAACGGAAAAACTATGGGAAGATTACATTTTGGATGATTATTGATTAATACTGATTTGTAACGAAGTGCCCTGCCAGTCTCATCTGAACGTGTGCAAAAAGATTATCAATAATAAAATTATGTGGAAATCATGAACCCTATCTACAGACACATAAAATTGTTCGAAGATGTCGTGAGAGAAGGAAAATACCCAAGAGGTGTTAGCAATTGAAGAAAGGGATTCCGCCTTTGGAAGTAGCTAAGCTCTTTTACAAATACTTAGTTGAAAAGAACAAGGCAAAATGGCTCTTAACATTTCGAAAATTTCATCAAACTAATGCAGATCGTTATGGATCATCACCAGACCTGTATTGGCGAGCTGGGCAAAAGATGCAAGAAAAATTTGGATATACCTATCATCATGTAGCTGAAAAGGATATGCGACTAGATGATAATCGATGGAAATTCTTTTTCCAACGGACTAATTCAGAAGGCGAAAAAAGCGGAATGCCAGCACCAATTACTATTGTAAAGGACGAGGATTTAGAGGGCGAGTGGCGAGTTGATGTAGCTACGGTATAAATGACTTAGTTAATTACAGTGAACTAGTAACAGCGACCGAGTTTGCTTTTTTTGGCTAAATACTTGCAAATATTATTGCTTTGGTTGCATGGGCTAGCAAAATTCTAGGCCGATTCACTCGGATTCCTAGCATCATTTTCTATTCGACTTTTGCAATCATCATTGGTCCTCTTGGATTAGGATTGTTTGCTAGCCCCCGTTTTGGCAAAGTCCTGTGATATCTGTTTCGTTGAATTTAGTGTCAGCCCAACAAGCTGAAAATGAGTCGAGTTTAAATGAACCAAAAGAGGGTAGCTAGCGATAAGGTTCCTTCACTTATCGTAACCCCTCTCTTGATTTAAAGGACCGGGTTACTCTTAACACAGATGGCGGTGCGGATGTGAGGCAACTTAAGAGCCGAGGCTCATCAAAGCGAGTTAAGCTCGTGAAGAAAGTCCGCAAAGTCGCACCCTATCTAGCCCCTGTGGTGGATGGCGTAGAAGCCGCCCAGGACTTAGATATAACCATACAGACCCTGTCACCTGACTCCAGCCAGACCCGCTGTCTAGTCTGCAAGGGTGGCAAGATGCTTTGTGGGAAATCTTCCTGCCCCCTCCTGCACCGACTTTACTCTTTTTTGAAAGTCAAGCCGCTCCTTGATAAAACGGATTTAGAGGGATCATCACCGCCAGGGGTCTTCGTTGGACGATTTGGATACCCCAAAGTCTACGCGGGCCCCTTGGTCCCACCCATCATCGGGGACACAGCGATTTATGATTCACCTGAAGACTGGATGTACCTTGAGCTTAACCAGATTCTGGAGTACCGATACTCTCTGGTTCGTGGGATGCACAGAGTTACGGTAACTGAACCCGAACAGTCTGGTCGGATGATTGATGACACCCGTGACATGACACTCGCATCGGGTCCGGTTGAAACTGAGGTCATGTTCAAGAAGCGCCCTCGACACCCATTACGCCTTGACTCAGAGGTCCAACCCATGGGACCGTCTGCAATGCTTGAGAAATTTGTACTGGGAACGATGAAAGGCCATAGACGTCTTGAACGGGCCTATGAGGATCGCGACTTGAAAGCAGCACCAGCAATCATTGACCTCTACGCCAATGATGTCAATCTCACAAAAATCACCCGTGCCTTCAGTATGGGAAGTTTTGGTATTGGTCCAAACAGGCGTATGGTTCCCACACGATGGAGCATCACCGCTGTGGACAGTACCGTTGGCCGTCATTACCGTGCTCAAGTCAGAGAATACCCGCTCATTAATGAATACCGTGTCTACGAACACAACTTCCTTGGTGACCACTTCAAAATCCTCATGAGCCCTGAAGCCTGGAGCTACGAACTCTGTGAGGCTTGGTTTCCTGGTACCTCATGGAATCCCTCTGGCAACCACGTTGGTATTTGTAGCGATTGGGAACCCTACAAGGGTCGTACTACCTATGCCGTAATTGGTGGATGTTACTACGCTGTCCGTGCTATGACTACGGAACATCTTGCTAAAGAACGCCGTCAAGCATCAGTTGTGGTCCTTCGTGAATCACGACCTAACCATCTAATGCCTTTGGGTGTGTGGAAGTGCAGAGAGATTGTTCGTGAGGCACTTCAACAGCCATATCTCAGGTTTGACACTCGAGAGGAAGCGATTCGATATATGATGTCAGGTTTCAGAATCGATTTAAGATCCTGGATCGAGGGGGGAAGCCTTTTGGCGAGGCAACTCTATCAAAGACGATTGACTGATTTCGTGTCTTAGTTTTCGATACAAACTGTTATTAGCACTCATCGCTTTGCATTCTGTGTGAGGCCCCAAGCACGATTATTCATTAGAACCAGTAGGCCCCTAGGCTGGCTCATTGCACCGCTTGTATTTCTATTGGGACTGACTGCTTTTGGTTCACCATTAAGCCCCCTAACGATTTTGCAATTAATTCTGCTCACATTTCCTTACTGTGTCTTACTCTATGGCACAAATGATATATTCGATTATGAAGCGGATAAAATCAATCCACGAAAAACGGTTCTTGATTCACCAGAGATAGAAACAAATTTTTTCCCCTTAGTGAAGTACCTATCCTTTGTAGTCGCTATTGTATTATTTGCTAGTGCTGTAATAACGATAAATCTCACGAATATACTTACGATGATTTTGTTAATATTCTTCTCTTATTTTTACTCAGCTCCCCCTTTACGATTCAAAGAACGCCCCCCATTGGATTCATTTTCCAACGGGATAATTTATTTTTTCGCGCCGGTTTCACTTGGTGCAAGTTTTGGTGCAACGTTATTGGATATCCCAATCCAAGTCTACTTTATCACAGCTTGTGTTATGGGCATCCATTCATTTAGCACGATAATGGATTATAGTGCAGATAAACTGGCAGGGGATAGGACTTTTGCAGTTGTTTTAAGAAAACGAACAGCGTCTTTTTTCACTGTGATTGTCTTCACAATTGCCTACTTCTTTTCTGGATTTCAAGGCTCAGTGGTAGGACACTTCCTATTTTTTTGTGCTTTGTTAGCAGGCATTATAACTCTCGTACCATCCGAGAAATTCGCCAAGTACTTCTTCTATTCCATGGGAATCGGATTCAGTGTTGTGGGAGTCTATGAAATCCTTAGGTACCTAATGTTTTTTTACTGAAGTACTAGAACGACCATTCAACAGCAAATGGAATAATCAGCCGCCTGGACCACCATGCCAGGGAACATCTTTCCAAGTGAGGTCCCAGAGGTCTTCTTCAGTGAGGGTTTCCTTCTCAATGACGAGCTCATACAGCTGTGAAAGAAGATTGTGATGGCGTTTTTCGTCATCAAGAATATATTCGAGAACCTGTTTTGAACCAGGATCATCAGTTTCAGGAATGAGCTCTGTATAGGTTTTAATGGCTTCAGCTTCCATTCGAATGTGTTCTTGGATGTCCTTGCCAAGTTCGTTCCGCTTTTTTTCTTCAATAAAAGGTGTCTTGGACTCAAGTCGGGCTATAAGTGCGTTAAGCAAGAGGGCATGTTTGTTTGAGTCTATGGCAATGGCCTGAATCAGATACTTAACAAGCAGGTTTTGTGTATCCTCTACACCTTTTTTTGCAATTCTTACAATTTTCTCTTCTAATGCGATTTGTTTCTTAAAGAACGCCTTTAACTGATCCTTATCCATGCAGGTCACCATCGTCTCCTTCTGACCTGCTGCCTTTTCTGTGTTGTCGTTTTTTAACATCCAAGACTTCCACTTATCCGAGAGGATTAAGAGACTTTTTTAGCTAGGTTGATGAGAAAAGCGTGAGGAACTTTGCCTACAAAGATTCAAATCAATGAAGTAACTGCAAAAAGCATTCTCAATCCAAGTAGGATAAGTGGCGTAACTTATGCCATCAACCCCTACGTGGGTTGTCAGCATGCTTGCAGCTACTGCTACGCGAGGTTCATGTTACGATACACTGGACACCAGGGTGAGGAATGGGGGAGTTTTGTAGATGCAAAGATTAATGCCCCTCGTGTATTGCAGCAACAATTACGACGTCGGAAGAAAGGTGCGAAGGATCCAGTGCTTTTTTCGAGCGTGACAGATGCGTACCAGCCCATTGAACGCCGGTATAAACTGACCCGGTATTGTATTGAATTGCTCACTCGGCATGACTTCCCCATTTCGATTCTAACGAAATCAGATTTAGTGTTACGTGATATGGATTTGTTAGCGAGCTCAACTTCAAATGAAGTAGGGATGACCATCATTACTCTGGACGACAAGGTGCGCCATGCCTTTGAAACAAATGCACCTCCAAGCAAACGTCGACTTGAAGCCTTAATCGAACTGAATTCACACGGTATTAGTACTTACGCCTTTGTTGGTCCCATTATTCCTTTTTTGAGTACGGTAGATCTCGATGACCTAATTCGCCAACTGGGAGATTGTGGAGTAGCTTACGTGCTCTTTGATCGTCTAAACGTGAAGTATGGCAATCGTCCAGTGATTGAACGGACACTCCAAAACCATTTTCCAGATCAAGTGAAAGCTATTCTTAAAGCACTCCGACCAGGTAGCCAATTCTACGAAAATGTCAGAACTCAAATTGTGGATTTATCAATGCAATATGGCGTGGAAGCCGACATCATTTTTTAGAAGAAGCTTACTCTTCGGTGGGTTCACTGACTCCAGGAGCCCACCATAACCACGTTTTACGTTTGATGCTGAGTCTTCCGTGGATTCTACCTTCAAGACGTAGTTGATTGAGGAGCCGACTTGGGGAATCTGGGCAGCCGATTTCGTGAAATAATTTTGTAACCTCATAGGTCGTCATTGGTCGATTAGCGTCACTGAGAATCATCTCTATAGCTAACTCGGATTGTGATTCTTTGCGTTTCGGTTTTGCTGAGGGACCCTGAGTCACAATTACTTTCCCCAAAATAGATGGTTTAATGCTAAAAATAAGGAGGAGCGGGAACATAAAAAATTCCCGTATTGTGAGCATTATTTGGCACAGAAGCTTAGATTGTCTTAAGATCGCCTTCTAGCATATCACGCGTGTCTTTATCTTCAACTTCAGCAGTCGCTTTCTTTGCGAGATCAAGGAACTTGGCTTTGTTCTTTTCATCACCAGCAACTGCAAAACCGCGAGCGATGGCTTCGTAAGCGTAGGCAAGATCCCAATCTTGGACGCCTTCTTTCCTGCAAATATCTAAGTAGGATTTCCCGTAGTGAACAGCACGGTTTCCATCACCGATGACCGCATAGACGCGGGAGAGTTGCCAGTCACCACGTCCGAGGTTGATGGGGGTTGCGTCCCAGTTGTTCTCAACTCGGACACCCCAATGATAGCGTGAAGCATGAGAAAGGTTGACCATTGTGTCGTTTTCTTCTTTATTCCGCTTTTCTTTGTCTAAATAGGTCCAGGTGGCGTTGAAAAGGTCAACAGATTGTTTTCTATGCCATTTTTCCAATGTGAGTTTATCTTCTTTGGGCATTGTAAACCACTCCTTGTGACCGTCAATTTTTTAGGCGTACTTAAAAATGAATGGGTTTTCCTATAAGGCTTCGACTAAACCCATCTCACAAGGTTTGCACATTTTTAACGTCGCCTGCTGCCTTTTTTTGCGAATGTTCCAATGGAAATCAAGGTTTCTCCTTTCAGACGAAGCACTTATTCTTGACTAGTAAAAGAATAATACAGAAAATCAAGATTCACTCGAAACACTCAATTGGAGTCATCACAGAGTACCATAAACTGGCGGAGAAAAAGAATACAATGATTAAAGCAATCTTCATTGTACTAAATGGAGCCTATGCCTTTTCACGCCAGTATACAGAACAAATTGATCCCACCTTGTTATCAGGTTTAATCACCGCATTCCGAGTGTCTTCCAAAGAATTTGCTACAGGCGATTTCCGCCAAGCCAAGTTTGAAGGTTCTGAAGTGCTCGTAGATGGATTAACTGAACGACCAAATGACTTTGTGGCAATCTTCGCCACACCGGATGAACGAGCAGCGGACCTTACGAATCTGATGGCGCTAATCAAAACCACATTTATTGATCTCTATGGTGAAAAACTTCACACATGGAATTCCTTGGATGGTCCATTCTCTGATTTTGAACCTCAGATTGATCAAATAATCGCGGGATGCATTTGGTGCGACACGGAAAAATTGATGGCCCCCCCGCAGGTAACTTTCACAGCAGACTTGATCCCTGCAAAGACCACAGTTTTCCGTGGCAACACTGTCAATGTCAAATACTACATTCATAACAGTAGCAGCAACCCGATTAAATTAACAGCAATTGTTAATGCCATTCCCCATCTTTTTGACCTTGATGGTTTAACTCGCACTGTCATTATTCGAGATACAGCGTTCCTCCGTAACTGGGAATTAAAACCTGAAGAAGAATACGACCTCATCCTCCCCATCAAAGCCCGTCGAATCGGACACACAAGTGTCGCACCAATTCTCTTTATTACGCAAAACGGGCAGGTGTTTACCATCCTTGGGGAAAGCCATGAGATGGATATCATATAATATATGAAACTTGAACGACACCCACTTTTTAGGCTTGAATCACATAAAGAACCAGCATGCTCCAACCCTTACTTGCATTGATACCTACATTTTTGCTAATTGGCATGGTTGGAGTGCTCATGTTGCTCTTAATTCGAATTCGCTATCCCTTATGTGGAATGCTGATTGGAATTTTTAATCCCTATGTGTGGGTCGGGGCTTGGGTACTAAAATGGCTACTCAAACGAGTTGGACGCTAATTCTGCTATTGATCAACTAGTCGCCGTTAATGATCTCAATCATGTGGACTGAACAAGAGATGCATGGATCGTATGCCCGAACAAGCGGCTCGATTTTTGCGAGGGCACCCAGGCTTTCAGGTCGTGGTTTTAACAACGTAGGGAGTAGTTCTTGGGCTTTAGCTTGGACGGCGTGTTCGATGGTGCGAACGTTTTGACCTGTGGCAATCATGCAGTTGACTTTGGTGATAATGCCGTCATCGTTGGTCCAGTAGTTGTGGAAGAGGGTGCCACGGGGGGCTTCGACGACGCCGACGCCTTCGCCCGCGCGAGGTTCGACAGGGATGCGATGGTTGTCTTCTTGGAGACTGGAGTCTTCGATGAGGGTGATGGCTTGTTCGACGACGCTGACGAGTTCGGCGGATCGGGCGAGGTTGTAGGCTATGGGATCATGGATTGGTTTTCCTCCGAACATCTCGAAGAGCTGGTCGGCATAGCCTTGTGCAAGGTCGCTAGCCATTTCCTTAGTCACATTGAGTCGGGCTAGTGGACCCACGCGGTAATTGCCTTTCTCCGGTCCTAATTCTTTGATGAAAGGGTATTTGACGGTGGTGTAAGGCATAGCATCTTCAGCAATGTATTGGGCGTAGTCCGAGGGTTTGAAATCATGCAGGGTTTTCCCTTCTGGCGTGATGAAGCGTAGAGAGCCATCGTAGATATCGTGGACGCCTTTATTGTGTAAGCCGAGATAATGAGTAGGATTACTCAAGTAGTATCCGACCATACCTCCTTCCTTTTTCGCGAGCTTGAAGTAAAGATCAGCTATGGCACGAGCAGTGGTCAGTGCCTTCGGTGCTTGTTTGGCGAGTTTTTCCCGTTCTTCTTCGAGGAGTGGTCCTGCCATTCCGCCGGGAACAGCAGTGCAGGGGTGGATCATTCGTCCGCCAACAGCTTTGATGATGTTTTGCCCGAACATTCGGAGCTCGATGCCTTTTTTTGCCAGAGCAGGGTCTTTTGCTGCAACGGCGAGAACACTGGGTGTTTCAGGTGTGAGAAAATCAGGAAGCGCTAGATAGACTTGATGGAGGGCGTGGCTGTGGATGTATTCGCCAAAGTTTTCGAGGTGGCGAAGTTTTACTGCTTGTGTTGGTGGAGTGATGCCCCATGCGTCTTCGACCGCTTTGACGGAACCAAGATGGTGGGCGACTGAACAAATGCCACAGATGCGTTCTGAGAGTTGGGGAGCGTCTTCGGCGGGAATACCTTCCATGAAACGTTCGAAGAGTCGTGGGGATTCGATAATTTGGAAGTGGCATTTGTTGAGTTTGCCACCAGTGACGTCGAGGCTTATTTTGGCATGACCTTCGAGGCGTGTCATGGGTTCAAATTCGATGTGTTTGGGTTTACTCATTTG
>JBHLNC010000217.1:0-3450 GCA_048937435.1 Promethearchaeota archaeon
AATGACACCGATCAACACACGCGCCACAATGAATACAAGCATCTTCATTTTGATTTGCAATCTGGTCAGATTCAACCACCATTTCTGGTAAATCAAACCGCATAAGACCAGCCAGAGAATGACAACAGCAAGCACAGCAACTGCAGATGATGTAAGGCATAGCTTCCCCCTTGTCAGTATACGACATGTGAACAAGCCCCGCATCATGAGATTGTTTCAGTGCAGATAGCGCTTCATCTAGGGTAGCTTTGCGACCCTTCCCTTTTGAGATCATGATTTCAGCTTCTCTGTCAATACTCAGGCACACATCTAACGGTCCATCACATCCCTGAACCTTGTTTCGGCAATCACAAACACCTAAAGAAATGATATTTGCCTTCTTGAGAATAGTTTCTGCTTGATTGAAATCATAAATGCGTGTTGTGCCCTCCATTTTAACCTCGACAGGAAGCGTTACAGCTGTCATTACGTCAACGTAATCACGCTGTAATTCTTCACGTGTCCAATCTCTTTTCTCTGGCATAATTCAACAACACCTGTGAAGAAACACATTGTGTTTGACTTATTAATCCAACACTGTCAAATGATGTAAAAAGCCTTAAGATATTTCATATTTCTATTGCAGTTTAGAGATTGTGAGAAAAATGATTGTATTTCAGATTCTAGCAATTTGTGGAATGCTTAGCCCAATCCTATATACTGCTATGTGGATACTTGGCGGCATTTTACGACCAGAGTATAGCCATATTCGAGATGACGTAAGTTCACTACTTGCTGTTGGAGCCCCGAAAAAACGAGTTTTCGATGCGTTCCTTATTTCATCAAGTGTCCTATTGTTTGTGTTTTACCTTGGATTACCGTGGGGGATAAACAATGGACAAATTCCAATTGTAGGACCCATTCTATTCATAATCAGTGGATTTATGGGTGTCCTTATTGCTCTTTTCTTCCCACTTGATGCCGGCGGTGAAATCACAACCAACCGAGGAAAAATGCATCTAATCCTTGTGTTTACATCGGGACTATTGACATTTGCGGGGATGATTGCTCTGTGGTTTGGACTAACAATAGTACTGGGATGGAGTTCGTTTGCTACGTATTCACTCATTTCAGCAATCGTAGCTTTGATTCTTATGATCATCTCGGGGATTTTCATGAAAAGCAATTACAGGGGCTTACTCGAAAGACTCGGAGTAAGTCCTTTCATGCTGTTCTATTTCGTCTTCGCTGTGATGGTTTTTCTGACAAATTGATTTGCCAACTGCTTTTATTTAGGGACGGTGTAATGACAAAACCGAGAGGAGCGTATCATGTTAGTACGGAACCTGAATGAGTGTAAGGTCATCACCGCGCTTGATGGAACCATTCTCCGTGAATTACTCAATCCCCTTCGTGACGGAACAGAATTGAAACTCGGGTATAGTATCGCACACGCCAGTGTTCCAGTCGGTGGGGTCTCCCTTCCCCATCGTCTGACGAAAGCCTCGGAAGTCTATTATTTCTTACAAGGCAGAGGTGTGATGCATATCGATAGCGAAACCCACAAAGTTCATTCCGGGTCTCTAGTCTATGTCTCACCAAATGCTACACAATACCTTGAAAATACGGGGGAGGAGGATATCACATTTCTTTGCATAGTGGATCCTTATTGGCGTCCTGAAGATGAAGAGCTGGTAGAAGAAAAAGAATAACCATTGTAATTTGCCGGTGCCTAAATGGTTTTATCCTTCCTATCATTCATTTTATCACGGGAGTGGATTAGGATTGAAATGTGCCGTTCATACTGATCTCGAAGCGATTGCTGTGTGCCAATCTTGTGGTAATGCACTCTGTTCCGACTGTCGAATCACAATTGCAGGAATTGCGTATTGTCAACCCTGTCTTGATGCAGGACGTATTCGTCGACCTGCCCATATTGCAATAGAACCCGAAGACCGAATGCTAATCCCACTGGGCAATGTCACTCAAACGAGCCGTCGAAACTTATTAGTCGGAATCGTGGGTATGATACTCATTGCAATATTCATTCATGTCCAATGGCTGGTTTCAATCAACCCTTACTTACTCTATGGCATTCAGAATTTTGCATTCTTTATTCCTCGAACTGTTGGGTCAGTTCTGGTTGCTGTTGGAATTTGTCTCAGTGCGTTTGCGTGGTTTGAATTCAAGTATTACTTTAATTTTCGTTGGGCATTTTATTTTGTGTTGTTCACTCTTTTGACCCCATGGTGGGGTGTTCTGGCTGAATTCACTATCTATTCAGGTTTGGTCTATGTCGAAACTCCGCCCTATGGCTACTGGGAACCAGGACCACTCGCCCCCATTTTTAACAATCTGGTTACGGTAAGCAGTATATGTCTAGGAATCCTGCTGCTTCTATGGGCAATTGCACTGCTTTATGTTAGGAAAAATTCTCAGTCTCCGAAACTTACACTTGGAGCCAGTATTCTCTTCCTTATTCAGGCACATATGATTCTCCTGACGGTTCCTCTTAATTTTTCATATATGCAAGGTATGTCAGTCTTTGCAATGTTTGTTGGATATTATTTAATTCCATCTGCAATCATCATTGAGATCGGTGTCATTCTGACCGGAGTCTTCTTCTACAGGTTAGCTGCAAGTCTAAAGCCATATTGATCACTGGGGCAAAATTAGTTTGAAATGCGCGATGCATACTGACCAAGAAGCGATTGCCGTGTGTCAAGCCTGTGGAATTGCCCTCTGCTCCGACTGCCGAATCACAATTGCGGGGATTGGGCATTGCCAGTCGTGCATTGATGCCAGACGCATTCACTTACCAGCAAACATAGCGGCAGAACCCGATGACCACCTCCCAACACCTCTTGGAAATGTCACTCGAACAAGCCGTCGGAACTTGCTGATTGGAACCTTGGGCATGGTTCTCTCTGCTATATTCTTCCATTCACAATGGCTGTTCCCAAGCAACTTGTTTTTTCTCTTTGACACTCCGAATTTCACAATCCTTATTCCAAGAACCGTAGGAACAGTTTTGGTTGCTCTTGGAATATGTCTCAGTGCATTTGCCTGGAATGAATTCGGAAATTACTTCAACTTTCGTTGGTCTTTCCATTTTGCATTGTTCACCGTCCTAGCCCCTTTGTGGTCAGTTTTGGTTGACCTTCTCAACTACTCAGGTCTGGTTTATGTTCAAACGCAGCCTGGTGGCATTTGGGAACCAGGACCACTCACACCTATTGTTAACAATCTGAACCTTGCAAACGTTATATTCGTAGGTTTCTTAGTGCTTCTGTGGGCAGCTGCACTGCTTTCGGTAAAGAAGAATTCCCGTTCTCCAAAACTTACACTTGGAGCCAGTATTATCTACCTTATTTGGGCACACATAATGTTCCTGACAATTCCTTCGATGGTTCCTTATTACATATATTCTCCAATTTCGATTCTATTAACTGGATATAACTTCATAACTCT
>JBHLNC010000217.1:3460-4192 GCA_048937435.1 Promethearchaeota archaeon
GATCGGTGTCATTCTGAACGCCGTCTTTTTCTACCGTTTAGCAGCCAGCCTCAAATCCTACTAGTAACTAGTAGACGATAATGTATCAGCTGTGTTACTTGTTTGGATCAACCGATGGAGGGGAAAGGTTATTTCATCTAATGAGGGCTGGTGCATGGAAGGATGTTCAGTGACACCATCACCTGATAAGTCTCGTCGTATTGGTTTTCTAATTAATCCAATCGCTGGAATGGGTGGTCGAGTTGGATTAAAGGGAACAGATGGTGTTGTGGAGAAGGCACAACAGCTAGGTGCACAGCCCGTTGCACCAGACCGTGCATTACAGTTTTTGAGGGCAGTTCTAAGATTGCACTCTAATGATAATGAGTTGGAGTGGGTTACTTGCCCTGAGCCAATGGGGGCACGTGTGCTACTTGAGGTGGGGATTACACCTGAAGTGGTGCCCATGGAGTTGGATACTGAAACGCAGGCAGAGGATACGCGAAGAGGAATAGAATTGTTTGGTGAACGGGAGGTTGAACTCATTGTCTTCGTGGGTGGAGATGGAACAGCAAGGGATATCCTGGATGCGTTGGGTGAGTCAAAGGATGTGCTAGTTCTTGGTGTCCCTGCTGGCGTTAAGATGTATAGCGGGATTTTTGCTGTATCCCCTGAAGCCGCAGCGAGTGTGGTTGTTGATTGGCTGAAAGGAGAAACAACGGCGGAACCCTTTGAAATTATGGATGCCAATGA
>JBHLNC010000218.1:0-4190 GCA_048937435.1 Promethearchaeota archaeon
ATCCAGGCCATTTCGTAATCGAAGCTTGTGTATTCATTCAAATGTCGTGGCGTATTGTGCTTCTCAGCACGATAGACCGGAGCGACTTCATATACCCGATCAAATCCACCCACCAAACATAGTTGCTTATAGAATTGTGGGCTTTGAGCCAGGAAGGCTTTTTTTTCAAAATACTGTACCCTAAAAAGGTCTGCGCCGCCCTCTGTCGCTGTTGCTACAATTTTTGGCGTATGGATTTCGCGAAAACCAGAGGTTTCGAGATACTGCCGCATCTGCGCTATTGTGTAATGCTGAATCTTAAACGTGAGTTGAGCTTCAAGCCGTCGAAGATCGATAACCCGATTATCAAACCGAGTTGCGATATCGGCCTCAACTTTTCCGGACGTGTCCAATGGGAGGGTTGCTGGAGCGGTATTAACCACCACTATCTTGTCTGGAATAAGTTCAACACCCCGACGGGCTTGTTTTTCTTGTTTTATCTGTCCTTGCACGGCAATGGCGTACTCGTTGTCTAAACTATCAAGAATTGAAAGGAGTTCTGGCGCAGTTTTTGTATGTGGTAGTGTACATTGGGTTAGTCCTTCTCGGTCACGAACAATGAGAAAGCTGATTTTACTTAATTTCCGAATCCGTTGCACCCATCCAAGAATAACAACTTGCTTTCCTTCCATTTCAGGCGATAACTCATTTGAGTAATGAGTTCGTGTCAGAATTTTTTCCGGGGGTTCAGCAGGGGCTTTTGCTTTTGGTGCCATTGTCCAAACCTTCTTCGGTTTCTCAGCAGCTGCGTATCTTTAACGTTTCTTCTCCCTGTAAGTCTTTTCAGGCTTATGGCTTCGATGATTTTGATGTACTTGTCAATTCTTGGCGAAGTGTGCCAATCAAATCCGCAACATCAGCAATTTGGAGCTTTGTCAAGGTCGCTTCAGCATGGTCGATAAAGGGAATAAATCGTTTTGAAGGATATCCGCTTCTAATTAATTCCACCGCATGAACGGCTGTGGCCAGTCGATCTGCCCCCTCCACCAGGCGCGCTTCTAGTGTCTCACCCAGAAGATATTCTTTCCAGATATTCTGCAGCTCAAGACGCATTTTTTCTGGGAGAGAATTTAGAATCGTTTCCATGGCTGCGTTTTCTGCTTTCTCCTTCGCCTCACGTAAGGAAGGATCGGCTTGCTGGGCACTGATTGGAATATCGCCAATTACTGCTTCGGGTAAATCATGGATGAGTGCCATGAGAAGCAGTCGTGTCAAATTGACTTCTTCACTGGTTTGTTTTGCTAATAAGTATGAAAGAATTGTCATAGTATGAGAGTGTCCTGCTACATTTTCTGCTGCAGAGGGAGGGACACCCCGAAGGAGCCATCCCGTTCGCCGAACACGTTTGAGATTGTCACAAATGGTGAGAAATTGATATATGGTCATCCCTCAGCAATAGGGGCTGTCTTCGAAAAAATGCTCACTTTTTAGCGAATAAACCCGCGATTTCGCGACCAAAGTGTCGAAAAACAGATACCACATGTCCAAGTGATTCAATTTTCACACCGGCCCCAATCAACACTAATGGTCCTGCATCCGTTACAACGATAATGCCTTTTTCACCGCGGACGATTAATTCAAACAATGGTTCGAATTCAAGTTTGGAAACTGCTTCGATTCCGGTTTGTAACAGAACGGCGGAAATGGCAGAGAGTAAATCCGGATCAATATCTACACCCTTGGTTGAGCTGAACGCTACTCTTCGTCCTGCTTTGGTGACCACTGCTAGGGTTTCCAGCTCTGTGTACAGCGTAATCTCACGCAGATACATCGCCAATTGCTTGGCTTCCTCTTCGCTCATCGCAAATTGCTGCATTGTGTCCCCTCATTTTTTTCTCTCAAGATTTCTGACCGGTTTTTTCTTTTCTCGACGCATCAATGAGTTCGGTAATTTGTCGCGCCATTTCTTCCTTCACTGAAGGTTTCTCGTGAAGATATTCCTCTTCTTCTAAGTGTTTGAGGAATTCAATCGCTAACACTTGTCCATCCTTAATTACTACCCGTGGCGTATAGCCCTGAGCAAAGACCGTGCCTTCAGGTAAGGTATCAATCCGCTGGAGCCTATATTTGACAGTTTTCGTTCCTAAAACACTGGTGGTTTCTTCAGTAATCCCGAAGGCATCAAATCCAATTAGGACGAATTCTCGTCGGAAGCCCGGAACCGGTTCAAGTTGTTCAACCTGTTCAATGATTTCCGAAGGAGGACGGGGCACTTGAACATGTTGTCGCACTGGTCTCCTAGTGGCTGAAACCACGGCTTCCTTATACTCGGTTGGGGATACCTCCTGAACTGGAGATGGTGGTGGTGTTGCATAAACAGGTCGTGTTGGTTCTCGTGGCATTTGTGGTTGTGCGGAAGGTGCTGCAGTTATCACTTCATCAGGTTTGGTTGAGAGTGGCTGACCCATAGCCTCCATGAAGGTGGAGTCTTCTTGCCCTTCATCCTCTGAAATTATTTTGTAAACTAGCCCTCGCTGGTCTCGGATGCCCGAGGCGCGTCGAGCTGCAATAAATTTTCTCCGTACAGGCGCTTCTGCCCCTTTCCAAATCCAGATGAGGCGTGAATCGTCATCGATGATTATGAGAACCTCTTCAGCTTTCATGTGGGTTTTTGCTGGCGCACCATCAGTAATCTGTACAATTTCGCCTGTGTCAACGACGCGGAGCATTACTAAGGATTTTGGCACGCAGGTCACCAACCCCAACTGACAGGGTAACTTACTTCTAAGTGTTAATAATTCTTTTCAGGCAATGGGGGGAGATGTCTAATAATTTTAGCGGTCGTTAATGATGTTGGATGTGCAGATATAAGGTAAACTACATGCACCAAAGACCTGCTACTTCTTTTTCATGTGAACTGGAATGAGGTATTTGTCAGGGGCTGCTTCGATGGGTTTCAAATAAGGTAGAAGTGGTTTGGGAATGAGGATTCGCCCGTCTTCCTGAATGTTATTTTCAAGAACTGCGGTTATGGTTCGAGTGGTGGCAATAACAGTGGAGTTTAATGTGTGCACAAAACCTTTTGTAGGGTGACCTCGTTTTTCTGCATAGCGAGTATTCAATCGGACGGATTGGTAGTCTGTACAATTGCTTGCGGAAACAAATTCACGGTATCTGCCCTGGGATGGCATCCAAAGTTCAAGATCATAGGTTTTTGCGGCTACACGGCTAAAATCACCGCTTGGCAGAATTACTATTCGGAAAGGGATTCCAAGGGGTGTCCAAATTTTTTCTACGATGGATATCATCTTTTCATGTTGAGTCCATGAATCTTTGGGTAAACAAAACATGAACATTTCAACCTTAGAAAATTGGTGAACTCGAAAGATACCCTTTGTATCTTTGCCATGGGCCCCCGCTTCCTTCCGGTAACAAGGGCTGTAACCGGCAAGATAGAGAGGGAGTTCATTAATCTCTAGAACCTCGTTCATAAATTGAGCGGCTATGGGGTGTTCTGAGGTGGCAATAAGATAGAGATCTTGATTTTCAAGCTTGTATAGGGAGTCTTCGAAGGCTGTGATATCCGTGACTCCGCTATAGGCGGCTTGATTCAGCATGTTTGGTGGTATTATTGGAGTGAAGCCATGTTGCGTGATGTTGTCTAGGGCATACAAGGCTAATCCAAGGTCTAGCCAGACAATGTCATCAATGAGGTAGTAAAAGCGAGATCCAGCGACCTTCGCTGCTCGAGTAGTATCAACCATCCCTGAGTGCTCAGATATATCATAATGGCTTTCAGGCTGTTTTTCTACGATCTCATATTCAGCCTTGAGTCCTTGGGCAGATTCATTGAACTGGTCTAAGTGTTCTTTCCAGACTCGGGGTTTCCCAACGTATTTTACTGGACGAGCTTCTGTTTCATCCATTCCATCAGGAACAGAGTCATGAACAATATTGGCAATACTGTGTAAGGATTCCATTCGTGCTGTTTCAAGCTCAGCGAGTCGTTGTTCTCCTGCAGAAACCTTCTCGGAAAGTTGCTTGGATTTCTGAATGAGTTTTGCTTTTTTCGCTTTATCCTTCTCCTTCCCAATCTGCTTCGCAATCTGGTTTCGCTGACGCTGAAATTCAGCCAACTCTGTACGCGTTTTTCTCCATTCAGTATCTAGTCGGACGGCTTCATCAACCACAGTTGAGTCAAGGCCACGACG
>JBHLNC010000008.1:0-17618 GCA_048937435.1 Promethearchaeota archaeon
GATGGCATAAAATCGGTGGATGTGAATTCCTTCCAAGTTTTCATAGGCGGGGAATCCGGGAATATGTGCTGTGTAGACTTTAACTTCGTGTCCAGCGTCGACTAATCCTTTGGCGAGGTTGTAGGCGTAGGTTTCAATGCCCCCAACAGTAGGGTGAAAGTTATGGACGACCTGTGTAATTCGTAGCTGTCGTTTCAAAACCCGGTCACCTACAAGAGTTAGGGAAGGTAGTGGTGTTAAGTTAAGGTCCGGTCACATTTAGGGGGAGGTGAACCCATAATCCTTCGCCACGTTGGTTCCGAACCCAAATTATGTCATCTTGGGATGGATTGTAGTGCCATAATTCAAAGGTGAGACGGAAATTCGTACCGGCTGTTGTCATGTTTAGTTCGATTGGAATTACCCACCTTTCACCATGGGCTAGAATTCTTTCAGATTGCAAAATTATTGGTGCGGATGACGGGCTAGCTGCATTTGCCATCGTGGTCTGGGTAGCGAGTTTGGTGCGGACATAGAAGTATTGGACAACACCCATGTAGTTGTAGACTTCGATATTGAGCGAAATATTCGAATATTGTGTGACATTAGTAGGATAGGGACCTGCTTCCATGTCTTCGTTTAGCATCGCAATGACAGCTGTGTGTTCGGGTGGTGGTAGCAACCACACCGAAACGAGTAATGTACCTGTAGCCACGGCAAGGCCAATCATGAGAAGTGTGAGAATCGTTTGGGTGTACTTCTTCATGTATCCTTACCGTCCTCCTCCTCTTCGAGAAGGCGAATCTCCATCCGTAGGAACTCCCGTTTTTTCTCTCGTTGATAGCGGAGAATACGGGTAAGGGTAAAATAGGTGACGAAAACCGTGATAATGACTACGCCGATAATGATGATGATTTGTGCTTGTTGTTGTACTATCGTGGCGGAATGACGGGCGGAAGCTTCTACGCTGACTGCATCGGCTGTGGCCTGAGCACTTTCAGCGAGAGTTATGGCCGAGGGGTAATCAGTGGCGTTGAGCGAAGAGCGGGCTTGGTTAAGTTCGATTATGGCGCCATTCAATGAATCTAGGAGATCGGTAATGCTAGCTCCTGTAGAATCAGCTAGCATCAGGTCAGTGTAGGCTGTGTTGATGGCACTTTGGGCATCATCGATTGCCTGTTGTGCTTGCGCTTCGGGTTGAAAAAGTACCTGATCAGATTCAATTGGGCTGCCAATGGTTAGGACAATCGTAGGCGAGATTAGAGCGACCACGAAAAGAAAGAGAGCCAATAGTAGGTTCGCAGCATGTCGTTTCATAAGCGCCAGAACAATAGGTAAGTGAAAGGTTAAAAGAATCTTTGCTTAATGGTCGGTCAGGTCGGTTCGGTTATGTTACTCCGTGAAAAGGACA
Source organism: Promethearchaeota archaeon (assembly GCA_048937435.1). Lineage (GTDB taxonomy): Archaea > Asgardarchaeota > Hermodarchaeia > Hermodarchaeales > Hermodarchaeaceae > Hermodarchaeum. The sequence goes on from JBHLNC010000008.1 coordinate 1,391, forward strand.
CCTATGTTCCTGAGACCGTTCGGGAGTTAATTCTGGAGGCGCTGCGAAGCCGACGGTTTTCTACCGTTCAGGGTGTTGTCACGGAGTTGAAGACAAAGGGAGTACCAGAAAGCGTCACGATGAGGATGATTAAAGACTTAGCCCGAGAAGGGCATGTGCTTCTGAATCTGCCAGGGTCTTCAGAAGAAACAGTGATGACCCCTGTTTCGGGCTGGTTTGAATACCTGGGGAGCACATTGGCGTTGGATTTGTGGTTGACGTTGGTTCTGTTAATTTTGGGTCTTGTTACTACGTTACTAATTCCTGTAGACCTGTGGCCGACCGTGGTGTTCCGCTGGATTTTTGGTGGATTGCTGTTGGTTTTGGTTCCGGGTTTTGCCTTTGTTCGGGCTTTGTTTCCCTTTGAACGGTTTATTGATCGTTGGGAACGTCTCGCTCTCTCTTGTGGGTTGAGTGTTGCTTTGGCCGTGTTGGTTGGCTTCGGTTTGAATTTTACCCCATGGGGGATTACGCTGGTTCCAACGGCGATTGTTCTGACAATAATTACTCTTGCGAGTATTCTAATTGCCACTTATCGTCGAGCGCGAATCCTGATTTCGCCATCGATTCACTCCAGTACATCAGACAGTGAGTGATTTGTAATTCTTCACAAAACAGGGTGGTGGTGTTTCACCTTTTTTCACATGGTATTGAGGACAGATTAGTGAGCCCGGAGGAATATTAGCGCCAGAGTCGATGATTGCTCCATCCCCGACGATGACGTGTTTTTTGAGTTGCAGGTTTTTTCCTATCACGACACCCTGTCCGATGATTGATTGCTCGATGGTGACACCAGCTCCAATAATCACGTCGTCAAACAGCACTGCATCATTGATATGGACATTAGGACCTATCGTGGCTCGTTTGCCAATTGTGACGTTTTTCCCAATAACAGCAGAAGGAGCAATCTTTGCTTTAGCACCTATTAACGGGATTTGAGCCGTTTCTGTTACCAGCGCCTGTTGGGCTTTGAGAAATGATTCGGGAGTACCCGTGTCGACCCAAATGCCATGGTGTTCCCATCCAACGACTTTGGTAGATGTACACAGAGCTGGAAAAACTTCCCGTTCAATTGAAACCTCTTGTCTAGCAGGAATATGCTCTAGCACTGTGCTCTTCAGGACGTAACACCCGGCATTAATTAGATTACTGGGAGCATGTCGAGAGTCGGGCTTTTCAACGAACTTATGAATACGCATTTCTGAATCGATTTCCACGACGCCAAACCGGCTAGGGTCTTCCACCTGATAAAGGGCTATTGTTGCCGTGGCCTGTTCCTGTTCATGGAATTGTATGAGTTGAGCGTAGTTGATATCAGATACGATGTCACCGTTGAGGGCCAGAAACGACTTGTCCTTACGGAGATGCGGCTCTGCATGCTTAATTGCTCCCGCTGTTCCAAGGGGTTGTGTTTCAATTGAATAGTGAAGAGTGATGTCGTAATTGGAACCATCGCCTAGCGCATCTTGAAGATCATCAGATCCAGGTCCCGTTGCAAGGATTACTTCGGAGAGGCCAGCATCATGAAGGCGGTCAAGCATATATCCAATGAGGGTGGAGTAGGCGAGGGGGAGGAGTTGTTTGGTCCGAGTACACGTTAACGGGCGTAGGCGCGTACCTGAGCCTCCTGCTAGTATGAGTACCCTCATTTTAGACCGTTCCACCCATTATAGTCCAACTGTAACAAAGTAGCCATAAGTATTTATTTGAAAGCTAGGCTCTCCTTGTTATATCAGGGACTGCTTGTGGGTAAGACTTAATAACAAGACCTTAGCAAGGCAGTCGCAGATTCCCTCATAGCAGGGGTTACCAACTATGGCACGAGATAAAATCTATGGTTTCCTCATTCTCCTCTTTTCGATTCTAGTCGTACTCTATTACACCTATTGGGCTCTCGTTTATCCGTTCATGTTCTACTCTGTCAATCCAACTGGTACATATCCAACCACCCATCCATGGTGGCAATTCTTCTTCTGGATCCCAGTTCTTGTTGAGCCCTATTTCGCCGTTGCGATTCCGATGTGGCTGGCGATTATGCTGGTGCTCTTCATTGTGGCTTGGATTGGCTGGACGATGTTGACGACTCCACCCCCGATTCCCCTTGAAGAAATCGAGGAAGAAGAGGAAGCAAAAGAAGAGTAAACAGCAAACCGTCGATATGACGTGTTAGTCAGAACATCGGGCGTCTCCCGTTCTGGGAGACTGCCTTTCTTTCTTTTGTTGCTCTCGAAAAATTCAGTTAGTAGAAGAGGTTAGGTTTCAGGTGGCTGATCACCTGCTAGGACTTCAGCCCATAATTCCAAGCTTTCCTCGGCTTCTTTTCGGTCCATTTTCTGGATGGCGTAACCAGTGTGTACAATGACATAATCGCCAGGGCTGATTTTTTCGAGTAATGCAACGGATACAGTTCGTTTAACGCCACCAAAGTCGACAATTGCGGTGTTGCCGTCAATGCTGATGACCTGAGCTGGAATTGCGAGACACATCTGATTTCACCGTATGTTTAATCGAATAATGTGAGGAGGCGGATGCTTCTTAAGCGTTACCGCATTGCTAGAAGCATGTGGTCTTGGTGAAGAACCGGGAAGCTACGCAGTTAGCCCAGAAGTATGGTTACCGTGAATTCATGGTAGAACGGTATCTAGGGTTGTTTGGTACAGATACGGAACAATTCCTGAAAGGAAATGACCTGGCCATACCGAAGACCATTCGCGTCAACACGTTGGCAGCTTCTCCGCAGGATGTGGCTTCACGACTTCGGGCGAAGGGTATCAAATTAGAGCTGGTAGGCGGTCTGCCGTACGCTTTTCATGTCCTCGAATCGCCAGTGCCAATAGGGGCTACCACTGAGTACCTGTTGGGATATTATATGCTTCAAAGCCCTGCCTCCATGTGGGCAATAGAGGCATTGAAGCCCCAACCAGGGCAATTAGTCATTGATATGTGCGCAGCACCGGGGGGTAAGACTACCCTAATTGCGCAGTTAATGGAAAATCAGGGTGCTCTGTTAGCCACCGATATCAGTCGAGACCGCATTCGTAGTCTTCGGTCAAACCTCTCCCGTTTACGCGTTGAGAACACGCTTGCTATTCGAATGGATGCTGTCCGATTATCAGGGATTGGAATCCAAGCGGATGCTGTATTGTTGGATGCCCCTTGCACTGGAGAGGGGTTGATACCTGTTGATCCGTCGCGTAAGCAAAGCCGAAGTGCAGAAGATATCACAATCTTAGCAAAGGTTCAGCAAAAGCTCATTGTTACGGCCTCACAATTACTGCGTGTGGGAGGCGTTCTTGTTTATTCTACCTGTTCCTTTGCTCCAGAAGAAAATGAAGAGATTATTGACTTTGCTTTACGTCAGTGTCCTGTTCGCATTGTTAATACTGAGTTGCCGGTTGGAGATCCAGGACTCATAGATGCGTTTGGTCGTCAGTTTGATAAGTCGCTGCATCGAGCTCGACGGTTTTATCCATATAAGCATCAGATGGAGGGCTTTTTCATTTGCAAAATGGAAAAATTCGCCTGACTTTCACTTCTCCATTAGCCGCGGAAGAAGAGCAAATACTGAAGGGACTGGCAGAATATATTCCTGAGAAAGCCGTCATGAAATTTCTCAAAAAATATCATCTGCTTCTGGCAAAAGGTCGTCGAGTGGAAGTCTATCTGTTGTCTTCATCCTTATGGGGCTTGTACCAGCAGATTCATTCTCACCGTCACCCTTACTTCCTTGGGCTTTTTCTCGGTGAACTCAATCAAGGCATATTACAACCGAGTTTACATATACTTGCTCACCTCGCTGAGTCAGTGAAAGATTCTGTAAGAGTGGTTACTAATCAAGAGGGAGAGCAACGATTTCTTTACGGTCATCAACTAGAATCTCAGCAGATCACGCAGTTGCCATCGAATGTGAATAAAATGACCAAACTCCTAGTCGTTAATGAACACCATGAAGGTCTAGGATATGGTCAGCTAATGACACCTCGAACAGGAGAGCCCAGTATCAAGAATCAACGCGATCTAGGCTGGTACCTCCGGCGGGGACGCTGAATGATAGACTGTTTGAAACAACCTATCCGTGACTAACCAAGGTTGGAGTGAAAATAAAAGAAAGGAGTGAATGCTCCTAGGAGGAATTTAGTATTTTAACATGAGGAATTCTACTCGATAATATTTCGATGGATTTGTGGAGTTCTTGTAGGATTTTCTAAGAAACTAAGTTGACAATCATGATCCAGCATAGCAGTAAAACTATGAAAATTCATCGTGGATACCGCTATGAACTGAATCCTAACAACCAGCAACGATCACTACTAGCGAAACATGTCGGGTGTGCACGATTCGCCTATAATTGGGGGCTTGAACAACGCATCAAGAGCTTCCTAACAAAAACTGGTAAAGATCGTTTCACTAATTATTTTAAACAGCACCAAGAATTAATTCGACTGAAAAAAACTGATTTTTCCTGGATGTATGAAGTTTCCAAGTGTGCTCCCCAAGAAGCGCTCCGTGACCTAGACAAGGCTTTTTCCAACTTTTACCGGGGAAGAAAAAATGGAATAAAAATTGGGTTTCCCAAGTTTAAGAAAAAGGGACGAAAAGATAACTTCCGATTGACCGGGACTATTAGGATTCATAAAAAAGCTACTAAGCTTCCGCGCTTGGGTCTACTGCGACTAAAGGAAGAACCACAGATATATGGACGGATTCTATCAGCAACAGTATCACGTAAGGCGGACCGCTGGTTTATTAGTTTCACAGTCGAACAAGAAATATCATTACCAGCTCCTATTCAAGGTCCTAGAATTGCCGTAGATTTGGGTATTTCATCTTTTGCAACCCTCTCAAATGGAACATCTTTTGAGAATCCACGAGCAATGTCAACAAAGTTACGAAAAATGAAACGGCTATCCCGTCAGGTTTCCCGTAAACAGAAGGGCTCACACAATCGGAGAAAAGCCGTTATTCGTTTTGGGCGGTTGCATTGGCGCATCAGCAACATCCGCTTTGATGCAATTCACAAATTGACGACCTATTTGGCTAAGAACCACAGTCAAATTGTCGTTGAAGATCTCCGAATTGAGAGCATGATGAAAAATAAGTTGCTGAGCCGTGCCATCGCAGATATGGGATTTTACGAGTTTCGACGACAAATCAAATACAAAACTAAATGGTACGGATCCAAGTTAATCCTATCTCCGCGATTCTTTCCTTCCTCTAAACGCTGTTCAAAATGCGGTCATATTAAGGATACGCTCTCTTTGTCAGAACGTGTATTCCGTTGTGAAATGTGTGGATTTGAACTAAATCGTGATCTTAATTCAGCTAGAAATTTATTATGGGTCGCCGCCAGTTGGGCGGAGACAAAAAACGCCTGTCTAGAGGTGGGAGGTTACAGATCCCTTGTGGGTCAGTGCCCGTCGATGAAGCAGGAACTGAACACCAATTAAGTTTGTAATAGTTGGGTAAGTTTCAGACAACGGCGCCGAGTCCAGCAACTCAACCAAAGAGTGCACCAAGGCCTGCCACTTCTTCTGGCTTTTCTTCTTCTTCTTTCTTTGGCTTCTCCTTCTCGGGCTTGTCAGCCGGTGTATCTGCAACAGCTGGTGCGGCGGCTGGAGCTGCAGCAACAGGAACTGCTTTGACTGCTTCGTCAATGTTTATGTCTTTGAGTGTCGCAACCAGGGCTTTGATGCGGCCTTCGTCAGGTGTGACGCCAGCGGCTTCGAGCACCTTAGTTAGACCTGCAGCGTTGATTTTTTTACCTGCTTTGTGAAGGAGCATTGCACTGTAAATGTATTCCATTTTATTATCGTCCTCCTTTTTTGTGGAAGACAGGAGCATTACCTGTGAGAGGAAACGCTTCCGTTGAGCCGTATTTTAATCTTTTGTCTTAATTACGCCCGGTCTAGTTAGGCATGGCCTTTGGATCCTTGCTGCGTACAACTTGGGCGAGGGCTGTTGCGCCTTGTTCAGCTTGAGCGAGGATTTGATCGGTTGTTTCATCGGTTAAGATTCCCGCGAAGAGTGAAAGGCTGCGAGCAGCAGTTGCGGCTTCTTGCAGAAGCAAGGGAGCGGTCTCTGCAGTTATATAACTCATGGCTATTGCGAGAGATAGTACCTCTTGGCCTGCAAGTGTCAGTTGATCTATGACATCGCTTCTTCGGATTTTGAAGACATCTGGTGAAAGGAGTATGCCGCTATCATATGCGACCGTTAGTTTGAGAAGGATTTCATAGGGTTCCATGCCTAGACGTGACATGACCAATGCCTGTTCACGCGTTACGGTTTCTCCTGCTTTTACAATGACATGGTCCTGGGTGATCCAAATGGAACCGCCCTGAATTCGGGTTTTCAATCCCACTTGACCCAGTTCTGAGATGAGTGGTCCCGGTGGGAATCCGGTGTTTCCAGCCTTGATTAGGATATCATCCGGTGTGACGGACCCAGCTTTCGCGGGGGCTTGGGCTTTGTTTTCTAATAGGAGATCACTGAGTTCGAATGGACTGATATCCGTGAAGGCAAAGGCACAGGTGCCTTCTACGAAGGGAATGAGTTTGTCCAAATTCTTTTTCTTCTCTGAGGCTTTTTGAAGAGCGCGAATCATGAGCGCGTTACGAGCCATGGTAATGATGGCTTGATTGCGAAGGGCTTTCTTAATCGCCTGTAATTGTTTCGATCCTATTTGTTCGGTGCGAAGGAGTGAGATGTAGTCATATTTCTCGAGGAGTGAAATGAGATGATTTACTTCAGCTAGTTTGGCTTGTGGCACAGGACGTCCTCTCGTTGTGAGGGGAACGTCTTTGTCTGCTTGTGGTTGTTGACCTGAACTCATCGTATTGCACCATCTCATTGTATAGCTATTTTGAATGCTGGACCCATGGTGGTTTTGATATAGATTTCATCAATATTTTGCATGCCCTTATCGAGATTCCGTTCGAGGACATTGACGACCGCTTGAATGTTTTCAGCGACCTTTTTTGACTCCATGGACCGTTTTCCAACCTTGGCTTGGATTACGAGGTTTTTCCGCATTCGTAGTTTTACAGAGGTTGAAAATTCTGAAAGGAGTTTCTTAAGATCTGTAGTGGGAGGAACAGGTCGTGGCATTTTTCCACGAGGTCCAAGGAAAGGGCCAAGAACACGTCCTACGAGGGGCATTAAATCGGCTTGGGCAATGAAGAAGTTCATCTCCTCAGCCAATGCCTTAGCACCATCTTTATCGGTTTCATAGCGTTCGACATCAGCGGGTTCGAGCACCTGAGTGGCACCAGCCTTCCTTGCGCGAAATGCAAAGTCTCCTGAACCAATGATGGCAACTTTGACGCCTTCACCAAAGGCGTGGGGAAGATTGACATCGACGTTAAGTTGCTTGCCGCCTTTCTTGAGATCAATTCCCTTCAGGTTGACAATTACTTCCATTGACTCTTCGAATTTACGTTTCTTCGAATTTTTCTGCGCTTCATTGACGGCAGAAAGGATGTTATCCAATTTTATTGACATTGTCATTACTCCCCATTGATTAGGCCTGTAGTTTTTCGTCATAGAGACCTTGATCAATTTCTTGTTGTACTGTACGAGCATCTTTCCCATCAATGGTGACGCCCATACTCACACAAGTACCGAGTACAGATTTCACTTGGTTTCTACGTGAACCTCCCAGAAGATCGGCTTCCTTCGCACGAACCACTGAGAGGACCTGATCGAAAGTGATATCACCCGTGATTTCGGTTCCCGTGGCACCAGTTCCCTTCTCAACACCAACTTCTTTGATGATAAGGGCAGAGGTGGGCGGAAGCCCAACAGTGATTTCAAATTCCTTCGTATCATCATCCACAACAATCGTCACCGGAACCTTCAACCCCTTCAAATCCTCAGTCAATTTGTTAATTTCCTGGACGATCATGTAAAGGTTCGCACCAGTGGGACCCAAGACTGGGGCAATAGGAGGTCCGGCGCTGGCTTTGCCGCCTTCGACGAGTGCTTCGCATACAACTTTAACCATCGTTGGTGTTTCCTCTGGGATGAGTTCAGCTCCATGAGCTTTAGGCAATTTAAAAATGTTCTGCCTCTACTTAGACCAGCTATCTTAGTCAGGGTTATAGTTCGAGGAGTTCCTCTTCTTCGGTCTCTTCGCGTTCCTGCCGTTCGACGATACGGAGGAAGTCTGCGTGAACAGTAACCGGAATGGGTGAGGGGGCTTCGAAGAGTTCGAGGGTGATTTCATCCTTCGAAGTGTCGATTCGCATCACTCGGGCGCGTTCCCCTTTGAATGGTCCACCAGTAATTTCAACGATATCACCTATTACGAGGTCCTCAGTTGGGGGTCGGGGGACAAGGATGTGTTCGATCTCATTGATGAGGATTTTTCCTGGAATGATGCCTTTGATATGGGGAATACCTGCAATGGCGAGTTCTACTTCGCGGGGACTGCGAGCTTCAATGAAAATGTAGCCTTTCAAGGGTTCTGGCACGAGAATGGCTTTCAGGTCGACCTGACGCTTAGTAACACGACCGGAGATGACATGAGCGATACCCTTCTCTTGTCCAATCGTGGTTCGCACAATGTATATGTTTGTAGGTTCGGCTGCCATTCGATGTGCCTCTTCTGTATTAATTGAGTAATGTTTCCTAGGTTGCTGGGGCTGGGAATAGACCTGTAATCAATGACATAATCAAAGTGATAACGAAGCCGGCGCCGCCTACAACGAAAAGGCCAAGTAATGTAATTTTGAGTTGCATCCAGATTTCTTGACGTGTAGGTTGCTGTGCTAGTTTAACGATGCGTTTTGTGTTTTCCCAAAACTCGCTAAGTCGACTTGACATGATATTCACCTGACGTTACCTAGAGGTCTTGGGCAGAGTCACCGCCCCTCTCTTAATAAGTCTTTTCGCATTAGCACTCTCATTGACAATCAGTTTTCTAATTGATGGAGAAGCGCTCGGGCTCTTTTCGTTTCTAGCCCTAACTTACTCACGATTTGAATTATTTGATCACGTTGTGGACCCGTCATGCCCTTCCAATCTAATGCAGCATAAGTGGGGGGAGTGCTAGTACGTTCGATTGCATGTTTGATGATTGCGGGGGTTGCTTGATCAAGGTAGTATTTGGGTAGAATGTGCGAAATGGCATAGGGCGTTTCAGCACACAGTCGTGTAAAGGCAGGACAATAATGGGGACCACCAACGCCGAATACAACCAAGTTAGACTCTTGATGGCGTTGAGCGACAGAAATAACTGCACGAGATACCGCCTCGGCGGCTTTGGGATTTTGCCATTCTTCTTCCGTGCTCCCAATTTCGATGTACAAAACGGGAATATCGTTGATAAATGGACCATGATGAGTGACTTCTAACCCACACGCCCAGTCAGTGAGTTCAAGTCGTTGACGTTCAGCAAGCAATGTCTGCAATGCTACTTTCAGGCCAGTTGGATGCGCAATGCACAGAGTGGAAGCTTTTCCTCCCAGCTCAGCGGGTCCCCAATTTCCCGGGATATGAGTCAGGAGTGCTGGTTTGAATGCAGCTGATTTGTGGCGAGACGCAAAGATGAACAAATCAGCTGTAAACTGTTGGTCTAAGTCATCGGCATAAATGCTATCTTGCTCCAATGTAACCAAGGATAGTTCATTGAATTTGTAGACCGGAGTCGAATCGTAGGTTTTACCCGTGTCAACAAAAGGAAAATGCTTGAGTAGATGTGCTTTGATATTTTGTGCGGCGAGATCTTTGAGCGAACAGAAGCAGACAACAGACACTGTGATTCTCCTATCTTAAGCTGTTAGAGGAGTAAAGCCAACACGGCTTTTTCTGTGTGGAGACGATTTTCTGCCTGATCCCACACAACGCTTTGAGGACCTTCAATTACACCATCAGTAATTTCCTCATCTCGATGAGCAGGAAGACAATGCATTACAATACAATGTGGGGCTGCGAGTTCGACCAAGGATTCATTGAGTTGAAAATCAGGGAGAAACGCTGCAAGACGTTTTTTGCGTTCTTTGTCTTGTCCCATGGACACAAAGACATCGGTGTAAAGGACATCTGCATCTTCGACAGCCGCTTTGGGATCGTTGGTGATTTCAAGGTTCGCCATATTTGCTTCAGCGTGTTCCCGGGCGATTTGGGTGACTTCGGGATTGGGTTCGTAGCCAGACGGGGTTGCTACTGTGACTTCTAGCCCCATTATGGCTCCACCAAGCATTAGGGAGTGGCTTACGTTGTTGCCATCGCCAACATAGACGAGTTTCAATCCCTCTAATTCATGCAATTTCTCACGAATTGTGAGAAGATCCGCCAACGCTTGACAGGGATGATACATGGGAGTAAGTGCATTGATTACTGGTACAGTGCTGTATTCAGCAAGTTCAACAACATGGTCGTGATTAGTAGCTCGAATAACAATACCGTGGAGATACCGGCTGAGTACGCGGGAGGTGTCAGCTATGGGTTCGCCACGACTAAGCTGAAGCTCTTGTGAACTGAGAAATAAGCCATCGCCCGATAATTCATTTATTGCCACTTCAAAGCTTACGCGGGTCCGCGTTGAGGGGCGTTCAAAAACCATACCCACCGATTTACCTAGAAGGCTGGTCCCCAATTCGCTACGATAACGCTGGCGTTTCAAATCCGCAGCAGTATCAAGGAGAAGCTGAATTTCTTCACGAGTGTAATCTTTCAAACTTAACAAATGACGCCCTTTCAAATCCATCATCATCACACACAGTGAAACCAACGAATGAAAAAGCAAGTACTGACGCCTTTTAGCCTTTGCGTCAAACAAGGTTGAGTAAAAAACTAGCCTGCAGCCATGATTTTCTGAGCAAACCATTCGGGGTTGAAGACTTCAAGGTCCGAATATTCTTGCCCCACACCGACAAAGATAATTGGTTTTCCTGTAGCAATCGCGATGGAGAGGGCGGCGCCTCCTTTTGCATCAGCATCAACTTTCGTGAGCACGGCCGCATCAATACCAATTTTTTCATTGAAGGTCTTCGCCTGTTCAATGGCATCGTTACCTGCGAGGGCATCGCCAACAAAGATGACCAAGTCTGGTTCGGCGACTCGATGAATTTTGGAAAGTTCTGCCATGAGGTTCTTATCCGTTTGCATACGACCCGCAGTGTCAATCAGTACAACGTTGATTCCACGTGCGCGTGCATGATTAATTGCATCAAAAGCAACGGATGCTGGATCAGAACCATAAGGTCGATTTAACACACGAACCTTCAGCCGATCTGCATGAATTTGGATTTGTTCAGCACTTCCTGCACGGAAGGTATCTGCACAGGCTAATACAACAGAATAGCCTTTTTTCTGGAGCATTTGTGTAATCTTGGCGATTGTCGTAGTTTTCCCTGTGCCATTTACTCCCAAAAACATGATCGTGAGTGGTTCCCCAGCTTTTTTCCGCTGTTCAAGGAGGGCAAACAAATCTACTGGATTTTCAGGAGTTAGGGCAGCCAATATGGCTTCGTAGAGCGCCGTTTTTATCAGATCTTTCTTACTTTGTAGGAGCCCGATTTGCTCTCCTTCGATTGCCTCTTTAACGCGATCGTTGATACGTTCGGTGGCCTCATATGCCACATCATTTTCAAGAAGGGCCATTTGCAGGTCTGATAGCGCGTCATCTAGGTTTTTTTCGCTGATGGACTTGTGGGTTACTTTTTGCACAAATCCATCGACCGCATTACGAATTTTCTCAAACACCTAAAAATCCCCGACTAGTTTACAGTTCATTTTTGTTTCTGTTGTTGATTTTGAACTGATATGATAAGTTGATTGAGTTGTGCCCGGTGTTCTTCAATTCGAGCCTGCGTATTCTGGATTTGTTCTTGTTGACGTTGGGCGATATCGGTGAGTTGTTTTTGCTGTTCTTCAAATCGAGCTAATGCTTGATCGAGAGTTCTTTCAGTGGCAAATGCAGCTCCAAGTGAAGTAATAACGTGTTTTACATCTGTAAGTTTGACATGAAGGTGAACCCCAGCCCCGATGTTGATTAGGATTTCATCCCCGACTTTGTGATTCTTTAGTTCACGGATAGCAGATCCAGTTTCCAGCAGCCGTTGGAGTTGGAGTTCAATCATTTGGAGGTTTTGCTGCCCGCGAAGGATTTCTTCCTCTAGGTTTTGAATATGAACAATTAATGACTGAGCCATTTCTTCTGGATTGGGAGGGGTTTTTGCCATAATTTGTAATCCCCAAAGAGTGGATCGAAGGTTTTCATAATTGGCTATTCTATACCACTGAGCTTTCGGATCAGTGGCTGTTCTGCCTCTTGAGGCGTGATGATGTCTACCTTTTTAATGGTGATTGTTTTTCGTTGGACTCGATGACAGGATCCTAGAATGGAATAGAGTTGCTCACGGGCATCTTTTTCACTGCTAGCTCGGATTTCTTTGGAAAACCGGTAATTTCGATTCGTCCGGCGATAGGTTCCTTGAAGACGAAATATTTGGACAGACATTCTAATCAGCTTTTTTTGTGCGTGTAGCCAACCATCGAATAGTGAGTTCTATTTTAACTCTTTCCTAGACTCATCCAAAGTTGAAGGAGTTGATTAAAAGAAGGCTTCTGTTATCCGCATTAATTCTGGACCGGTTGTTTCAAATCCCGCGGCCGCAGCATGACTCGTTGCTAACAAACCGATGGAAATGTAGGGCACACCACAGTTGATGGTTCCCACCTCAGTTTCTACCGAAAAGAAGGAGCCTAACCACTCCAGTTCATCTTCAGATATATCTGTATGAGCCAATAATCCTTTGTTAGTGACTACACAGTAGGATCCTACTAGACCAGAGTCAGCAAGAGTTCGAACTTCAACTTCAACCGCTAATGTGTCACGGATGGTTTGGAGGTTAGATTTGGAAAAATCTGGACTGACGAGTGCTGCGTGATCATTGGTAAGGATTAGGTTACCAAGTGCTGTAAGTTTTGAGTCCAATGACAAAATTTGAGAATCCAGGTTTTGCGTGAGGAAGTCCATCTCTTCATCAAATATGATATGAGGAACCAGAATTCCATTTTTGTTTCCTGCAGTAAGAAATCCTACGAGAGTGCTTTGCCCTATGGTTGTTGTTAGAGGTTGTTTTTCAAAGAGGGTCGCAAGACCCCGTGTAGTAGGTTCATTACTAGGTGATTGAAGAATCCAGTGATCAGTAACGCGGCTAAAGGCACCAATATTTGAGCTCCCGTCAAACTCAAATCGTTCAATTTTTCCACTCATTAGGGTAGCCACGTTTATTGATTAGTCCGGGGATTGGAGGACCTATTTATTGTCCCTCGACTAAAAACACTTTGACGAAGCCATCCCGGTCTTTCGTTGCACGTACGCGAACACGGCGTGGTGGTTTTTCAATTCCACGTTCCCAAAGATACTGATTTAGGACTGGGTCGATGGATAGGCCATCTTCCTCTTCAACTTTCATGTGACGGGTAATGAAAGCTTTTACCATATTCACTGCTCGTTTGGCTCGTTTCTTTCGGATTGCGTTATAGGCTTTGCCTAGGGGGATAGTATAGAGTCGTTCAACTACAATTTCTTCAGTAACTTCGGGAGCTTCAAGAGCGTCTGTTACTGCATCGTCTTCTTCAGTCATACCTGAGCACACTCCACTATCTTCTATGGTTTAAGTTTTGATTGACGCCAATTCCGGCGTTTAGGATGCGTTCGCACCTTTCCATTGGTCTTTACCATAATCCAAGCGGGAACACCTACATTTGATTTGAGCTGACGCGCCATACGGAGCTTCTTTCCTAAGGGTTTGTTTCGAGCCATTTCGGGTCACAACCTTGACTATTTCACCTAAATTGAATTTTCGTATCACGCTTGCGAGACTGTAATTGTGCAAGCATGTTTTTCAGGGTTTTATCAGTAATTGGAACTTCGGGCAGTCGGTTTGCTTGAGCGAGACGAATGAGTTCATTTTCCAATTGTTCCGCGAATTCGGGTTTAACCATGCGAAGGTTATTCAACCGATCACGAGCTTCCGGACTGAGAATTTGACGAAGCACTGCTGCTCGTTGGGCGCGAATGGCTTCTTCTTGAGCTACCTGCTGTTCTACCATGGCTTGCTGTTGTAATTCCGCCATTTTTCGCCGTCGTAGCTCATCTAACTCTTCATCGCTCATGAGAGTCAACCTCATTAATTTATTATCCTGCTCCCTTTGTTCGCATCATATGTGCTAGTTTGTCAAGAAATGAACGCCCTTGACTTGACAAGCGTCGTCCCGTACCCTTCTCATGTTCAACGAGCCCAGCGGCTTCTAATTGTTGCAATGCGGTTCGGATAATAGAGCCGCTTCCTTTTGCGTAGTGATTCGGACGGACACCACGACGCTTTCGCCCACCATAGGCGGTACGAAGTCGTGATACTCCAGATGGTCCCTTAACGTATAGACGCCTAAGAATCGAGGCACATCGGATGTACCACCAATCCGGATCAGAGGGAGGCTTTTCTTTATGGGCACCTGTCTTGGCAAAGCTAGCCCAATCGGGTGGCGTGACTTCTTTCGCCTTCTTGAGCTCCTCCACGATACGCGGGATGAGCTGCTCTGCAGGAACGTCAAATACAGTAGACACGATAAAGACCCCACGGCGTACGCAGAAATCGACTCGCCGACGAGTCGGCTGAAGTACTCGATGAAAGCTATAAAAATCCTTCGTAGTTATCGTCTTCCGAAACTTATGAAAACCTTCTGATTTTCCGTTCGGTTCCTGCATCATTGACAGGCACTGACCTAAGGGGTTTGCAACCTCCTGTCTCAAAACAGGCGATTTCATTCTCCGGGGGACCCGCCTGTCATCGGCGTGCCAATACGACAACAAATCCCCGGCGTCCCCATACTTCGCTAGAGGTCTTAGCGGCCAGTTCAGCAGTGAGTTCATCGATATTCTTAGAAAGGGTCATGGATCGAAGGAACTTCACTTTGATGACCTTCTGCCGTTTCAATTGGCGTTTCACCTCTTCAATAATACCGGCATCTAATCCTTCCTTCCCAATTCGAACTGCAGGTTTTTCATCTGCCCAGATTCGGGCAATATCATCCTTTGACGGCAATTTACTTTCCTCGCTTTAACACTTGATTTGATTTTTCTTTTTGCGTTCCATTTTTCGGTCGTTTCCAAATGATTTTCCGCCGATATCCACAGGACAAACACGTAATTACAGTCGACCCACTACGACCGGTCGTTCGTAATCTGATACGGGAATTAACGCCAGGGCGTAAGTAGTGCTCACAACGATGGCAATATCGGTGTCGAAGATCTGGTGGAAGCCGTATGCGCGTCCGTATGACTATCCGTCGTGCCATCTGAACATATCGCTGAGCCAGTGCTGGATCGTGTGGAGCCACTTCTTCAGCTTGTCGGAATAGAGTTTGAAGATGATTCATCACCGTTGTCCGCCATCGACGACTCCCTCGACCTCGCACATGCAACACCGACACAGGAAAAAATTTGATGAAATGGTGCGCTGTCCGGGATTTGAACCCGGGCACCCAGCGTGGCAGGCTGGAGTCCTAGCCACTAGACCAACAGCGCACGGAGCAATTCAACCCGCCACCCCTTTTTATTGGTTTTGGCTATCGCTATTCCTCATTAGTTTCTGGTCTTCCGAAGAATGGAAACACTTAAGCGAATCTAGGTTACCCCAGCGTGATGAGCGGTCGTGGTCTAGTGGTTATGATTTTGGCCTTCCACGCCGAATACCCGGGTTCGAACGCTGACACGAATTTCGTGTGAGCCCGAAACTCCCGGCGACCGCACCACTTCTTTTTTGCGATCATTCTTTCTTTGGAGCGGCTAGCCTGAGGGCTTGGAATTGCTTTTGTTGAGTGGAAACCACGTTTGTTATTGCTTTAATCAAAAAATATCAATTTTTGTCTATTATTATAAGGTAATAACAATATTTATAAGTAATGATTGATATGTATAGTTTGTAAACAAATGTTTCCTGTTCACCCCATGCACGCGAGAGCCGTGCTGGCTCCACTGGAAACAATGGGGTGGGAGAGCTCACCTAAAAGGAGGTAGAGCCTCATGGAGAATGATCAAATGGAATACGTTCCCCCCGTAGAAGTCGAAAATTACCAGCAGTTCCTTGATTACGCACGCAGAGCCGCAATCGTGACGTTTGAACCCATCTACTATGTTGCGCCCTTTGAAGGCGACGTTTTGGGAAATCCTGCCCAA